>CACZSO010000252.1 GCA_902783795.1 uncultured Eubacteriales bacterium | reverse complement strand
CCGGACCATATCTATGAAGATCCAGGCGGAGACATGCGGATATATGATGATCTGGGCTTACAGATACCCGAGAGAGACAGTCCTTTTACCCACTGGAAAAAACGAAATGAGCCGGTCATTCCGGAGGAGGCCTTCCGGCCCTATGACAAAGAACCTGGAAAGGAGGATGAGGCTGAGGGGATAGACACAGTAAAACAATATATAAAACAGAATTATATCCAGCTCGCGGCAGTGGTTTTAGTCCTGGGATTTATCATCTGGTTCCTGCTGAACTGACCGCTGTATTCCGGCACAAACTTCATGCTTTCCGTCCTGCTTTTTCTGCTTGATAGAGAAACGGGAATACGATATAATTATTTTAAAGAAAAAGAAAGCAGAGGTTTTTCTTATGGAGAACTGTATTTTTTGTAAGATCGTATCAGGAGAAATTCCTTCATCGAAGGTTTATGAAGATGAAGTTTGTATAGCCACCTTGGATATCAATCCTGCGGCCCCCGGCCATACATTGATCATTCCGAAGGAACACCATCAGGATCTGACCGATGATGTGGACGAGAAGCTGCTGGGGCATCTTTTTAAGACGGCAGCCATTATCGGCGCACGGCAGAAAGAACGGCTGAATGCGGAAGGGTTCAATGTGATCCAGAATAACGGTGAAGTGGCCGGACAGTCGGTGCACCATCTGCACATCCATGTGATCCCGCGGTTCGCTAATGACGGAGTGCTGCCTTTATGGAAGCCCACAGAACCCTCGATGGAAGAACTTGGCGCTGTAAAAGATCTGCTTAAGTAAGAGGGAAAAGAGATGGCTATAAATTATGAGAATACGGTCATAGGATTAGAACTGGGTTCCACCAGGATCAAGGCCGTGCTGCTGGACCGGCAGTTTAAGGTGATCGCCCAAGGCTATCATGACTGGGAAAACCGGCTGGTAAACGGCATCTGGACCTATGGGACAGAGGAGATCGATACGGGACTCCGGGCTTGTTATAAGTCTTTAAAGGAAGACGCTTTCAAGAAGTTTGGAGAACCTATCAAGAAAGTCGCGGCCATCGGTATTTCCGGCATGATGCACGGCTACTTGCCCTTTGATAAAGATGGAAAACAGCTGGCTGACTTCAGGACCTGGCGGAATACCATTACAGAACAGGCAGCTGCGGAACTGACTGAATTGTTTGGATTCAACATTCCCCAGCGCTGGTCTATAGCCCATCTGTACCAGGCCATCCTGAACAAAGAAAGCCATGTGAAGGACATCGATTATCTGACCACTCTGGCAGGAGCCATCCATATGAAGCTTACCGGGGAGCGCAGTATGGGTATCGGTGAAGCCTCCGGCATGTTCCCTATCGACAGCAATGTTTATGACTATAACGAGGCTTTTGTCCAGAAATTCGATGCGCTGACAGCAAAGGAAGGTTTTCCCTGGAAGCTCCGGGACATTCTGCCTGTAGTCAAATGCGCCGGAGAAAATGCCGGACAGCTCACACCGGAAGGCGCGGCTTTCCTGGATCCGGAAGGAGATCTGGAACCGGGCATTCCCCTCTGCCCCTGTGAGGGCGATGCGGGCACCGGTATGGCAGCGACGAACTCGGTCCGTGTTTATACCGGCAATGTCTCTGCCGGCACTTCCGATTTTGCCATGATCGTTACCGATCATGAGCTGGGGGTTCATCGCGAGATCGATATGGTGACTACGCCTTCCGGCGCACCGGTGGCTATGGTACACTGCAATAACTGTACGACAGATATCAATGCCTGGGTAGCTTTGTTCGGAGAATTTGCAGAATATATAGGGAAACCTATGGACAAAGGAGAACTGTTTACCCTGCTGTTTAAAAAGGCCCTGGAAGGGGCTCCGGACGCCGGCGGACTGCTGAATTATAATTATTATTCCGGAGAAGGCGTCACGGATCTGAACGAAGGCCGTCCGGTCTTCCTTCGCACACCGGAAGCCGCGTTTACACTGGCAGACCTGATGCGCTCCCATATGATGTCAGCCCTGGCTACGCTGAAGATCGGTCTGGACATCCTGATAGGAGAAGAAAAAGTACGGGTGGACAAGCTTTACGGCCACGGGGGATTTTTCAAGACACCAGGTGTGGGACAGCGGTTTATGTCTGCAGCGGCACAGGCCCCGGTGACCTGTATGGAAACAGCCGGAGAAGGCGGACCTTATGGGATGGCACTACTGGCGGCTTATCTGGTCTGGAAACAGGAAGGCGAAACATTGGAAGACTTCCTGGACGTACGCGTCTTTAATGATGCGCCGGCCAGCACATTGATGGCGGATGGATCCGATATCAGCGGCTTCAATGCTTATGTGGCACAGTATAAGAAGAGCCTGATCGTAGAAGAGAAGGCTATAGAAACCTTATAAATATTATTTCAGGAGGAATTAGTATGGAAAAGTTAAAAGCAGGACTGATCGCCACAGGTTTTATGCCTCGGGACATGGACCCATTCGAAGCACTGGAGAAGCTGGCGGCCATGGGTTATAAGGGCTATGAAGTCCTTATGATGGCGCAGGGCAGAGACATGGCTACAGGGAAAGCCAAATACACAGAAGAGCAGGCACTGAATAAGCTGCACGAACTGGGTATGGAACCGCTGACCGCTTTCATGATGAGCGGACCTGACGGCGAGTACGATGTCAAAGCCATAGCCGAACAGGCACACAGGATCGGTGTAGACCGGGCCACATCCATGGTATCTACGGTAGCCCAGTACCGGTTTGGCCGTCTGGAAAACCGGCTGACTTACGACGAAGCCATGAAGGATGTGGAGAAACTGGAACGGGCTGCATCAGCCTTGAAGAAAGAAGGCATAAAGGTAGCCTTCCACAACCATGATGAGGAATTCCTGCAGTGCTACAAGGGTGTTCCTTATATCTATCTGATGGCCGCTTATACGGATGATCTGAAATTTGAGCTGGATACCGGCTGGTGTAAGTATGCCGGCTTTGATCCGGTCCAGGTCATGAAACAGTTTGGTGACAGACTCTGCGCTATTCATATCAAAGATTTCGCCGATGGCGGAGTAGAACAGCACAGAGACAAAAGAGACATTATCATGCCTCGTTTCACCACCCCCGGCACCGGCTATCTTCCCATGAAGGAAGTGCTTAAGACCGCTGTTGAGATGGGATTGGATTATGCTATCATCGAGCAGGATTTCATGTATAACCTGGATCCGCTGGCAACCGCCCAGGCAGGCTACTACAACATGAAAGAGACCGGATACGTAGAATAAACGGGTCACGGTATGGTTTCATCCGGTGGCAGGGGTCATGTCCGACCCCTGCCGCCTTTTATCAGCCGGGTGCAGTTTGCGGTGAAAGTCAATATAGTTTCCTGAACATTTTCAAATGACCGTGACAATCATGATATTTTGTGATATAATATCATATTGCAGTAACTTTCTGCGGAGTATCTGCCGCAGAATTATTTTTCACCATACAGAGGAGGTTTTATGTACTCTTACAAAACAAAAGGCACTTGCAGCAAAGAGATCCAGTTTAATGTAGAAAACGGTATAATTACAGAATGCAAGTTTGTGGGCGGCTGCCCCGGCAATACGGTCGGTGTTGCTACGTTAGTAAAAGGCATGACGGTGGATGAAGTCATCAGCCGTCTGAAAGGTGTTGACTGCGCAGGCAAGGGCACATCCTGCCCGGACCAGCTGGCCAAAGCACTGGAACAGTATAAAGAATCGGTCGCATAATTTATGGAAAAACGGATCATATTAACAGGCGGCGGTACGGCAGGTCATGTAACGCCGAATATTGCATTGCTTCCGGGACTGAAAGAACGCGGATATGATATCCGCTATATCGGCTCCTATGAAGGCATGGAAAAAGCCCTGATCGAAGCAGAAAATATCCCTTATGACGGCATTGCCACCGGGAAACTCCGGCGTTACTTAAGCTTTAAGAATATCACAGATGTGGGCAATGTGATCAAGGGTTTTTCAGAAGCGAAGAAACTGCTGAAAAAATATAAACCGGACATCGTCTTCTCTAAGGGAGGCTTTGTTTCTGTACCGGTGGTCAGGGCAGCTAAAGCGCTGGACATCCCTGTCATCATCCATGAGTCTGATATGACGCCTGGTCTGGCGAATAAGCTTTGCTATGGCGCCTGCGTGAAAGCCTGCTGTAATTTCCCGGAGACATTGCAGTATCTGCCGGAAGGAAAAGGGGTACTGACTGGATCACCTATCCGGAAAGAACTGCTTTCAGGCAGCCGGGAAGAAGGACTGAAATTCATAGGCTTTGACGGACAGAAACCGGTGCTGATGATGATCGGCGGATCCTTAGGCGCCCAGCATCTGAATGCGGCACTTCGTGAAGCACTGGATGATCTGCTGCCGATGTTTGACATCGTTCATCTCTGCGGCAGAGGAAATCTGGATGAGACGCTTACAGATAAGCCCGGATATGTACAGTTTGAGTATGTATCGGCGGAACTTAAGGATGTTTACGCGGCAGCAGATATCCTGTTCTCCCGGGCAGGCGCCAATGTACTTTGCGAGATCCTGGCGTTGAGGAAGCCGGCGCTTTTGACACCGCTTTCGAAATTAGCCAGCCGTGGCGACCAGATCCTGAACGCCCGCTCCTTTGAAAAACAAGGTTTCTCTATGTGCATAGAAGAAGAGGACCTGACAAAAGAAGCGCTGGTCGAAGGCTTGAAAAAATTGTACGAAGATCGTGATGTTTATATAAAAGCCATGGAAGAAAGCAGTCTGGGAAATGGTGTGGACGTTATCCTGAATATGATCGATGAAATTGTAAACAAATAAACATGTTCTATGGACGCCGGGGAAGTCATGGGGACAGATCCCCGGCGTTTTCTTTTTTATTTAACATTTTTGACGCGGGAGATAGTATGTCGTTACAGCTGTATTACGGATCCTCACAATCGAACAGAACAGCGTTTATCTATGAAGAAGTGCTCAAAGAAGCGGAACTTCATCCGGATAAGCGTTATATTCTGCTGGTCCCCGAACAGGCTTCGCTGATCACTCAGAAGGAAATGATCGTAAAAAGCCATAACCATGCGCTTTTTAACATCGACGTGCTGACCTTCAACCGGCTGGCGTACCGCGTCTTTGAGGATCTGAATGAATCAGAAGCCAATGTACTTAATGATACTGGTAAGGATATGCTGCTCCGCCTCGTTATGAAGAGGAATACCGGCAGTCATTCACCCTTACGGCGAAATCTGAACAAAAAGGGCTTTGTAGAAGAAATGAAGTCCCTGATCTCAGAGTTCGTCCAATATAATATCACACCGGAAAAACTGAAGGGGAGTCTGGATCAGCTGACCGAATTTCCCTATCTTAAAGATAAACTGACCCAAGTGGCGGAGATCTATGAAGACTTCATGGAGCTTCTGGGCCGTGATTACCGTATGGCCGAGGAACGGATGACGCTGCTGTCCGGCTGCATCAGCGTATGGCCGAAGATCAAAGACACCAGCTTTATCCTGGAAGGCTTTACCGGATTCACGCCGCCTCAGTATGCTGTCATAGCCTGTCTTATCAGGCAGGCAGAAAAAGTAACAGTAGGCCTGACCCTGGGAACTGGTGAAACACTGGAAAATAATAAGAGAGAAGAGGATCTCTTCTCTATGACACAGGATTGTGCGGCAGTCTTAAAAGAACAGGCTATCATGGCCAATGTGGCCTTTGCTGAAGCGGTCATCGCAGAAAAAAGGCCGGTCAGCAAAGAACTGGACAGTCTGGAGCGAAACCTTTACCGGGCTAAAAAAGAACCTGGATCCGGGAAAGTCCATGACATTATCCTGGGCAGGACATCTTCCCGTCACCAGGAAGCGGAAGTGGTCCTTTCCATGATCCGGAAAAATATCCGGGATGGATATGAATATCGGGAACTGGGCATTATCGTGTCTGATATGACGGCCTACCGGGAGGAATTGGAAAATGTTCTGACAGAGGCAGGGATCCCTTGTTTCTTCGACCAGAACCGTGACTTGTCTCACGACCCGTTGTTCCTGCTGATCAAAGCCCTCCTGGAAACAGCTAAGAATGACTATGCATTTGAAAATGTGGTTTCTGTAATAAAGAACCCGGTGATGCAGCAGTTTCTTAAGACAAGACTTCCTTTAGAAGACCGGCTTTCTGTTTATGAGCGGGCCTGTGAATTTGAGAACTTCCTGCTGGCTTCCGGTATCCGCGGACGGAAAAGTTATGACCGTGAATGGACAGGCGCAAAAAAGACAGCGGCCATCCGTATGACAGCGGTGAATGAGCTGAGGACGGTTCTGACAGAGACACTTTTCCCTCTGACGGATCTTTTGAAGGAAGAGAACAGTACCGGGACGAAGATCACAGCACTGAAGACATTTCTTCAGGAGATCGGTGCCGAAGAGATCATGCAGTCTTTTGCCGGGGAGGCAGCTTATAAGGGCGACGTCCTTCTTTCGGAAGCTTATAAGCACAGCGTATCTTCGCTGGCAGAATTATTTGACCTGTCAGAAAAACTGCTGGCGCCTCAGGAACTGTCCCTTTCTGAGTTTTCCGATGTTCTGACTACGGGCCTTTCCGAGGTCCGGCTGGGCCTGGCGCCGCCGACCATTGACCGGCTGGTGATCGGAGACTTACGAAGGACCAGGCTGACCGGTATCAAAAAACTGTATCTCATGGGCGCCAATGAAGGGATGCTGCCGCAGAACCGTTCAGAGGGCGGCCTTCTGTCGGATATGGACCGGGAAATCCTGAAAGAGAACCATATCGATCTGGCGCCGGGAAGCCGGGAAGAAAGTTTCAACGACCGGCTGTATATCTATCTGGCCCTGACATTGCCGGAAGAAACCCTGTGCATAACTTACGCGGCCTCGGACCGGGATGGCAAGGTGCTTTCTGAAAGCCCGGTCATCAATGAATTGAAGACCATCTTCCCGGATCTTAAGGTGTCCCCGCTGCGAAAAGGGTTTTTATCTACGGAACGGGCCGGTGTCCGTTACCTGTCGACTGAACTGCAGAAAGCTTATGAACAGGCGGAACGGGAAGGGCGTGAGCCGGAATTCCCCCCGGACATTCGCGGCCTTTACCAGATATTGAGAAAAGATAAGGCCCTTCGGGATGCTTTTATATTGATGGAAGAAGGGCTGTATTACCGCAGCCGTAAGGAGTCGTTGTCCGACAGTGTTACGGAAGCGTTATTTAAACATCGTCTTTCCGGGTCTGTGAGCCGGCTGGAGCAGTATGCTTCCTGTGCCTACCGCCATTTTTTAAACTACGGCCTGGACCTGGAGGAGCGGCCGGAATACGAATTGAACGCAGCGGATTTCGGAACATTGTTCCACAAGAGCATCGATGCATTCTTCGTCAAACTGAAGGAAAAGGGACTTTCCTGGCAGGATGTGGATCTTAAGACCCGGGCGGCGCTCGCCGAAGAAAGTGTACTGGAAGCCACCCGGGAATATGGATTCCGCATTTTTGATGACAATGCCAGGAATGAATATCTGGTAAAACGCATGCTCCGCCTGACTGACAGGACTTTGTGGGCTCTGAAGGAACAGTGGGACCGGGGGGGTTTTACAAAAACAGAGACAGAGGTGAGTTTTTATGGCGGAAGGCAGCTTAAGGGCCTGAATCTGCCCCTGGACAAAGGGCTGAGCCTGACCTTGCAGGGCCGTATCGACCGGCTGGACCTTTCAGAAGAAGGGGATAAAGTCTATGTACGGGTCATCGATTACAAGTCAGGCAGCACAGACCTGGATTTTACGAAGGTCTGGTATGGACTGCAGCTGCAGCTTCTGCTGTACATGGAAGCTGCCAGAGAACTGGTCCATGAAGACTATCCTGATAAAACGATCATTCCTGCGGGTTTCTATTATTACCACATCGACGATCCAATCGTAGAGAAGAGTGAAGAAGATGTGGATATGGCTATCCTGAAAAAACTGCGGCTCAGCGGTGTGACAAACATAGATCCGAAAGCTGTAGCCATGACAGATAAGGAAGCAGGAAGATCCTCTGTAGTGGTAAAAAGCTTAGGTTTTACCAAGGATAAAAACCCGGATAAGCATGCTAAAGTGGCAGATACGGAAGCCTTCGGAAAGCTTTCGGATTTTGTGCTGAATAAATCGAAAGATCTGGCAGGCAGTATATTGGCCGGCGATATTTCCGTAAATCCTTACCGCTATGGCCAGGAGGATGCCTGCAAATATTGTGATTTCAAAGGCGTCTGCGGATTTGATGAACGGCTGCCCGGCTTCAGAAAACGTTTTTTAAGGAAAAAGACATTAGAAGACCTGATCGTGACAGACGTCCCGGAGCATGGACTGGCGGCAGATAAGGAGGAAGAAGATGGCTGATTTTGGCTGGACACCGGAACAGGAAAAAGTCATTATGACCCGGAACCGGAATCTTCTGGTCTCCGCGGCGGCCGGTTCGGGAAAGACCACGGTGCTGATCGAGCGGATCCTGCAAAGGATCACGGACGAAGAAGATCCAGTGGATATCGACCGGCTGCTGATCGTGACGTTTACCACAGCCGCCGCCCAGGAAATGCGGACACGGCTGTATAAAAAAATCAGTGAAAGACTGGAAAAAGATCCGGAAAACAGAAGACTGCGGCGGCAGCTGGCACTGCTGCCTAACGCCCGGGTCTGTACCATCGACTCTTTCTGCTCCTGGCTGCTGAAAAATTATTACCAGGAGATCGACCTGGACCCGTCCTTCAGGGTCGGTGATGTTGGAGAAATGACGCTTTTAAAGGACGATGTCCTTGCAGCCCTTTTAGAAGAGAAATACCAGGAAGGTGCCGATGATTTTATCGACCTTTCTGAAAGTTTCGCGTCCGGAAAGACAGATGATTCCCTGGCGGAGCGCATCCTGCGCCTGTATGAGTACAGCCAGAGCGCGCCTTACCCGGAGGAATGGCTGGAGGAATGTCTGAAAGCTTATCAGATAGAGACGGAAGAACAATTGCTGAACAGCTCCTGGTGTGTCAGTTTTACTGCATATCTTAAGACTGCCCTGATGGATTGCGCGGAAGAAGCTGAACGGTATGCCCAGCTGTGTTTACGTCCCGGAGGGCCGTTATATTGTTACGAGACCTACCAGGGGGATGTCGAGAGCCTGAAAAAAGCGGCTGTTTTTGAAACATACAAAGAAGCCAGAGAAAAGATCGCCGGGTTCAAGCTTGAAACAAAACCCTCCAGGCGGGGATTTGACGGAGATCCGGCCTTGGAAGACGAAGCAAATGACCGGCGGGGAAAAGTAAGAGAGAGGATCAAAAGACTTAAGGAAAAGACATCGGCCTCAACGGCTGAAACATTGGACATCATTAAAAGACTCAGGCCTCAGGCGGAAACATTCATCCGGCTGACCCAGGCCTTTGCAGAGGCTTTTGAAGCAGAGAAGCGAAAAAAAGACCTGGTGGATTATGGTGACCTGGAACACCTGGCCATCCGTATCCTGAAAAAAGACCATCAGCGCACTGCAGTCTGCGATATGCTTTCCGAACGTTTTGCGGAAATCATGGTGGATGAGTATCAGGACTCCAACTATGTGCAGGAAGAGATCCTGACGGCGGTTTCCCGCATGGCCCGCGGCGAATATAATATCTTCATGGTGGGCGACATGAAACAGTCCATATACCGCTTTCGTATGGCCCGTCCTGAATTATTTACAGACAAATACGAAACCTACACAAAAGAAGATTCTGACCGGCAGCTGATCGAGCTTCATACGAATTTCAGGTCTGGTGCCGATGTGACGGAGACCGTGAACTTTTTCTTTCGCCAGCTTATGAGGAAAGAAGTGGGCGGCATCACTTATGATGAAGATGCTGAACTGAAGATAGGACCTCAGAAGGAAAAAGAAGAGGAGAAGCGGCAGCACTTTGCCAGAGAGACGGAATTCATGATATTTTCCCGGGAAGACGGATCCGGGAATGATGACGATGAAGACACTACAGGGCTGGAATGGGAAGCGCGGATGACAGCCGAAAAGATTTACTCCCTAGTCCGGGAAGAACGGCCTCAGATCTTTGATGAAGCAGAGCAAAAATTCCGGGATATCAGTTTCGGAGATATCGTTATCCTGCTTCGAAGCGCGAAAAATACAGATACGATCTTCGCGGAAGCATTGGAAGATGCCGGGATCCCGGTATATGTGGAAAATACGGAAGGATATTTCGAGACCTGGGAGATCCGTCTGCTGCTTAACCTGTTGAAAGTGATCGATGATCCTATCCAGGATATCCCCCTTTCCGCGGTCATGCATTCGCCGCTGTTTGGCTTTTCTTCGGAGGAACTGGCGAAGATCGCTCTTTCTTATGACGCAAAAGAAGAAGGCAGCGGCTTTTATGGCGCGGTCCTGAATTATGCAAGAGACGGGCAGGATCTTCTGCTCCGGGAGAAGCTGGAGGATTTTCTGGCAATCATAGAAAGTTACCGGGCGGATACCATATCCTTAACGCTGCCGCTGCTCATCAGAAGGCTGATCTCGGAGCTGAACCTGGATGTGCTGGCCGGGGCCATGCCCGGAGGAGAGCAGCGGCTCAGGAACCTGACGGCACTGATCAGCCGGGCCGGTGCGTTTGAAGAGACGTCTTATCACGGGATCTTTCACTTTATCCGTTATATAGAACGGCTTGGCAAATCCCAGGCTGAGACAGGAGAACCGGGCAATGCAGAAGGCGCAGGCAATGCAGTGCGCATCATGACCATCCATAAATCCAAAGGCCTGGAATTCCCGGTGGTGTTCGTCAGCGGTCTGGCTAAGCTGATGAATAAACAGGACACTACAAATCCGGTGGTGCTGCATCCCACGCTGGGGATCGGCATGGACCTGGTGGACCACCGCACCCGCGTTAAAGAGCGCAGCCTCATGAAACAGGCCATGGGTGAACGTATTGACCGTGAAAACATGGGCGAGGAACTCCGGGTGCTGTACGTAGCGATGACCCGGGCCAGGGATAAGCTGTTTCTGACCGCCAATGTTCCCTCAAAAGATGAGTTGGTGGAAGCGTATCAGGACCGCTGGACAGACCTTCCGGGCGTGCTCTCGGAAAGCGAGCTGATCCAGGCCAGAAACTACCTGACCTGGCTGCTTTCTGCCTATCGGGAAGAGGGACCGGCCGAGCTCCGTTTTGTTGAAAAACAGGACCTGGTCTTCCAGAGAGAAGAGGCAGAAGTGCAGGAAAAGATGAAGAAAACGGCTTTGTCTGCAGCGCTGTTCATAGAAGATGAAGCATCGAAAAAGAGGTATCAAAGTGCAGAAAAAGTATTCACATATGACTATCTGTATGATGATCTTTATAAGCTGTACGCCACCATGTCTGTTTCCCAGCTGAAGATGGAAAAGATCCAGGAGATCCAGGAAGAAAGCATGCCGCTGGTGTATGATACACCTGAAATGGAATCAGGAGAAAAACAGTCCGTCACCGGTGCCAGACGCGGCACTCTGTACCACCTGGTCATGGAACATATGGACCCGGCAGAGGCGGATGTGGAAAAAGCACTGGAAGTCTTTGTGAATGAAGGCTTGATTTCTTTGGAGGAACAGGCTACAATTAACAGGAATAAGATCCGGCGTTTCTGGAAGTCTTCCGTGGGGAAACGTTTCATCTATGCTTACCTCAAAGGACAGGGTTTCAGGGAAAAGCAGTTCATCATAGGCGTACCGGCCGGTGAAGTCCAGGACGTAGTCCTGAAACGGTCTCCGGACGAACTGATCATGATCCAGGGTATCATCGATATGTATTTCGAGGAGGAAGACGGGCTGGTACTGGTGGATTACAAGACAGACCGTGTCCGGGATGCGGAAGAACTGAAAGAAAGGTATCAGCTTCAGCTTGATCTGTACGAAAGAGCATTGACCCAGATCACAGGAAAGCCGGTGAAAGAAAAACTGATCTGGTCCTTCTGGCTGGACCGGGAGATCTGTGTATGAAGAAAAAGAGAAAATGGCTGTTGGTGCTGGTTCTGATCCTTGCGGCAGCCATCCTGGCACCGGCGGTTTTCCGGCTTTATTTTGTGCTGAAAGGGAAACCAAAGCTGGTGGATACGGAGGAAGTCAAAAAAGAAGCCGCTGAGAAGGGCCCCTTGTACGATGCTATCGTCGTTTTAGGCTGCGGTGTCTATGCAGATGGGAGTTTAAGTCCGCTCCTGACATACCGCATGGAAAAGACCCTGGAGCTTTACCAGGCAGGCGTTTCTGATTACATTTTTGTGACGGGTGACCACCGGCTGGGCGAGTACGATGAACCGGACCATATGGCGGAGTGGCTTATGGAACGAGGGGTCCCGAAAAGTGCCCTGATCATGGATTATACCGGGTATTCGACTTATGAGAGCCTGCTGCATGTGAGCCATACCGGCGGCGAAGAAGAGGAAGAATTAAGAAATATCCTCATCGTTACACAGGAATACCACGAATACCGGGCTTTGTATATTGGAGAAAAAATGGGGCTTACGTGCCATGGCGCCGCCGCGAAGGACTGGCCCATGAGCCCGGGTACATTGATGCGTCATTTAAGAGAAATCCCCGCATGCCTGAAAGACTGGCTTCAGTTCAGGGGAATGAAGATAAGAGTCTGAAAAAGGAGCAGCTATGAAAGTAGTTATTTTAGCAGGAGGATTCGGAACCAGGATAAGCGAGGAAAGCCACCTGAAACCCAAGCCGATGATAGAGATCGGCGGCAAGCCTATCCTCTGGCACATCATGAAGATCTACTCATATTACGGATTCAATGAATTCGTGATCTGCGCAGGCTACAAGCAGGATGTCATCAAGGAATATTTTTCGAATTATTACACCTATAATTCCGATGTCACCTTTGATCTGGCCAGCAATTACGTAGAAGTGCACACTTCCCATGTGGATCCGTGGAAGGTCACCATCGTGGATACGGGCTACAGTACCATGACCGGCGGGCGTGTAAAGCGTATCGAAAAGTATACAGAAGGACAGCCTTTCTTCCTGACCTACGGTGATGCTGTATCCGATGTAGATATAAGGAAACTGCTGGAATATCATAAAAAGATGGGCAGGACCGCGACCATTACGGCGGTGAACATTGCCCAGATGAAAGGCGTGCTCAACCTGAATGATGAAGGGATCATTGACTCCTTCCGGGAAAAGGAAGATCTGGACGCCTCCATCATCAATGGCGGTTTTATGGTCATGGAACCGGAGATCTTCAATTACTTAGATGGAGACAGCTGCATCTTTGAAAAGGATGCCATGCCACGTCTGGCGGAAGAGGGCCAGATGGCCGGCTATTTCCATGAAGGATTCTGGCAGTGCATGGACACCCAGCGCGAGAAACAGCTGTTAGAACAGCTCTGGGAAAAGGGCGCACCCTGGAAACTCTGGGAATAATGCGGCTTAACGGCCGCTTTATGGCGGCCGGGAGATAAGATATGACGAAACAGGAAGAAGTCGAAGTTTCTTTACGGAAGAAATTTCACAAGGTTCTTTTCACAGCCTTTGCAAAAGCCATTAATGAATACGAACTGCTTTCCCCCGGGGACCGTGTGGCGGTCTGCATTTCCGGGGGAAAGGATTCTATGCTGATGGCCAAGCTGTTCCAGGAATTGAAGCGCCATAATAAATTTGAGTTCTCCCTGGAATTTATCTGCATGGACCCCGGCTATCTGCCGGCTAACCGGAAACTCATCGAAGAAAATGCGGATCTGATGGGGATCCCCCTCACCATTTTTGAGAGCCCCATTTTTGAAGCGGTGACAGATGTTCACGACTCCCCCTGTTACCTGTGCGCGCGCATGCGCCGGGGCTACCTTTATAAGAAAGCCCAGGACTTGGGATGCAATAAGATCGCCCTGGGCCATCATTACGATGATGTGATCGAGACCATCCTGATGGGTATGCTGTATGGCGGCCAGGTCCAGACTATGATGCCGAAGATCGTCTCCCAGAACTTTGAAGGCATGGAACTGATCCGGCCAATGTACCTTATCCGGGAAAGTGATATCCTTCATTTCCGCGACTATCATGAACTCACCTTCCTCCAATGTGCCTGCCGTTTTACCGAAGCTCAGGCAGCAGGAGAGATACTGAATGAGGCCGCCAACGCCGGGCAGCTGTCAAAACGTGCTGAGATCAAGCAGCTGATTCGGAAGCTGAAAGAAATCAACCCCTACGTGGAAAGCAACATCTTCAAAAGCGTAGAAAACGTGAATCTGAGCACTGTTATAGCGTATAAGAAAGACGGAGTGACACACCGGTTTACCGAGTGGTATGGGAAATAAAAAAGAGGGCTCTGGCCATCAGTGGCGCAGAGCCCTCTTTCTGTCTTTGTACGGTGATTCAGGCAGCTTTTTTCCTGAACCGTAAGAGATATTTTCGTACCAGCATCAGAATGATAAAGGCGATGATATCGATCACTACACGAAGAACAGCCTGGATATAGAGATTATCAGTAATAGTATATAAGGATGACCAATAATAATCAAAACAGTGGACGTACAGCATGTACAGAGAATTTCTGCCAAGATAGTTGAGGGCATCCATTAACCGGAAAGGCAAGGAAAGCCTGTTCAGCAGCACGCAGACCTCGGCTATAAACATGGTAGCGGCGGCGCCGCCGATGAAGCAGACCGGGAATAAAGGATAATCCCGGGAGGCAAACTCCAGATAACGTTTTTCTCCGTCAGGGATAAGGATATAAGGGACCGCAAAGCACAGGATCCAAATGGCCAGAAAAATGCCTGCTTTTAGCCAGGGGCTGTTTTCCGGGACCAGCGTTTTTTTAGCGGCCGGGGCAAACCATATCAAAATGATGGCTGCCAAGGCAATGTCCAGAGAAAAGAACAGGAACAGACGGCGTCCGATGAGCACTCCGGCCAGTGAAATAAGAAATGCCACGATACCTGTGACCCAGAAGTTTTTCTTTAAAACCAGCTGAAGGATATCATAGAAAGTCCTGCAGAAAAACAGGACGATCAGAAACCATGGGATACCAAGGGCCGGGACCTCCATCCCCAGGAACTCCGTTTTCACGCCGCTGGAAAACAGCAGTGTAAGTCCCCTGCGGGCAAAAAATGTTCCCCATTCGGGAAGAGAAGTATGCCCAACCATCTTGATGCAGGAGATCAGAAGATGGATGAGGAAAATGATCAGGGCAGGAATGATCAGATGTTTGAAGCTCCTTTTCGTATTTGACCAAAACTGCGCAGGATTTTCCGAAAAGCGGCTGGTCCAGGCACTGAAAATAAAGAAAAGAGGCATATGAAAAGAAAAAATGACCGCTCTTGCCTGTCCGCTGACAGAATGGCCGATGATCACGAAAAGTATTGCAATAGCTTTAGCCGTATCGATCCATACAATACGTTTTTTTGACGATGTCATGTTTCGCCTCCCAGTAGTTCCAAAGTGAAATTATCTTATCATACAGATACAGAAAAGGCAATCGCTTCCCTTATATTTGCCTCATATTTTCAACCCATGAAAGCTTTATAAAAGGGACTGCCTTTTGCCGGCAGTCCCATAGTGGAATCTGATGGTTTTATTTTACGGTCAGTGTAGCAGTCAATGTATAAGTAGTCCCCTTGCTGTTTGAAACCGCACACCGGTACTGATGACCGGAATGGCTGGCGGCTGCAGTGAAACTGAATATCGCTGTTTTTGCGCAGGTCATGGTGCTGTTCTTCCACGTGTCAGTTGAGGAGTTGCGGTACTGCCACTGGTATTTCAGGTTCGTTCCTTTGGCAGCTACGGTCAGTTTTACAACGGTACCTTTTGTAACAGTAACACTTTGGGGCTGCTTTGTGATGAGCGGCCTTACCGTCACGGTCGCGGCATTGGTGTAAACGGTGCCCTTGCTGTTTGAAACTACGCAGCGGTACTGGTGGCCGGAGTGGCTTTCCGTAGCTTTAAAGCTGAAGACAGATGTTTTCGCGCAGGCCATGGTGCTGTTCTTCCAGGTGTCAGCAGATGAATTGCGGTACTGCCACTGATAAGTCAAGTTCGTACCT
>CACZSO010000251.1 GCA_902783795.1 uncultured Eubacteriales bacterium | reverse complement strand
CCTTGGACACACCCATACGGGCTGCAACCTGATCGATGGCTCCTTTAACAAGAAAAATACCTTTCTCATCCATAAACTTCACAATCTCAACTGCTTTTTTCCGTGTCATATTCGTTGTATCAGAGTTCTCAAAAACATTATTAATCAGATCGTTGATGATAGAAGTTACATCCGCGTCCGTCTCGACTTCCTCACTGATCGATTCACCAGGTGTTATATTGTAAAATGCGCTCATTTCCTTATAAAACTGCTGTCCGGCAGTAATGTCGACATTGATACAGAGCATGCCGACCACCTTCGACTCCTCCCGGAGCAGAACAGAGGATGATTTGATCGTTCTTCCATCGGGTGTTGTAAACATATAACCGTCAACCTGATCGTTTTTAAACTCTCCGCTGAGCAGAACATTTTTGACCAGATGATCAAAGGACTGCCCAACCCGGCGGCCGGTCACCTGGCCTGCCACATAAACGACGGAATTCTCCGGTGTAGTAAGATCATGGATTGCCACTTCACAATTCGGACAGAAAGTGGCTGCAATTGTATCCGCTATAGGGAAATATCTTTTAAGTACATTCTTCATATTAGTCTCCTTATATAATTTTTTCTATGTGCTCATTATATCCTTCCTGAAAAAATAAAACAACAAAGTATAAAAATATCTATTGACATATAATATTTTATACGTATAATTTTTTATAAGGACAGAAAAAATTATACGTTCTGGCCATACGCGCGTACAATGTACTCATTCCCCGCGGCCTGATCACCCGCAGAAAAAAAGAAGGAGTTGTTTATGAAAGAAATAGTTCTTGACGTTAAGGGCGTAAACAAAGGTCACTATGTTCCCGGAATGATTTCCAACGGTATGCTGTATATTTCCGGCCAGCTATCTCTGGATCTGGATACCAGAGAAGTCTGCACCGGCGGAGTACGGGAACACATGCGCCAGGCACTGCACAATATAGACCGGGTTCTGGCAGCTGCAGGATTATGCAAAGAAAATGTTGTATTCTGCCGTGTCTATGTTGCAGGAATCGACAACTGGGATGATGTCAATGAGGAATATAAAAAATTCTTTGGAGATCATAAACCAGCCCGCATCATCGTAGATGCAAAAGAACTTCATTTCGGCTGTCTCGTCGAAGTTGAAGCCATAGCGGAATATGCGGGAGTTTGATCAGCATATAAGATTTTATAAAGATCAGGAGGGAATTATGAAGTACATTTGCAAAAACTGCGGAAAACTGCATGAAACAAATACAAGGCTCTGGAGATGTGAATGCGGAGGTGCTTTCTGGCTGAAAAGAGAAGAAAAAGTCAGGTTCACTAAAGCGGACATCAAACAGAACGAATACAGCATGTGGAGATACGAGAAGGCGTATCCCATGAAAAAAGCGGATCTGGCAGCTTCCTTCGGGGAAGGCCTGACCCCTCTAGTTGAGGAAACCTGGGACGGGATGAAAGTCTGGTTCAAGAATGACTCCCTGATGCCGACAGGCTCCTTTAAGGACCGCGGTGTTGTCATGCTGGTCAATTCTCTCGCGTCAAAAGGCGTCACGAAGATCACAGAGGACTCTTCCGGTAACGCCGGCGCCTCCGTGTCCGCCTACGCCGCTAAGGCAGGGATTGAATGCAACGTATATGTTCCCGCGAGCACTTCCGAGGGAAAAGTGACCCAGGTCATCGCATCGGGTGCAAAGCTTCATAAGATCCCCGGCCTGCGCGACAGGGCAACAGAAGCCGCCCAGTCCGGCGCGGAAGGCGTTTACGCAAGCCACAACTGGAATCCTTATTTTGTAGAAGGCGTAAAGTCCATGGCCTATGAGATCTGGGAACAGTCCGGCTTTACAGCACCCGACAATATCGTTGTCCCGACCGGCAACGGCAGCATTCCCTGTGGTCTGGAACAAGGCTTCCGGGAACTGATGGAAAGCGGTGAGATCGACCATATGCCCAGAATCTGCGGCGTACAGCCTGAGAATTGCAATCCGATTTACAGAAAATTCCACGGTGAAGCCGATGAGTTCGAAGCTTCCGCAACCATCGCGGAGGGCATCGCTCTTAAGTTTTCCAGCCACCGGGACGAAGTCGTAGAGGCTGTCAGGAGAAGCGAAGGTACAATGGTTTCTGTTACTGAGGATGAAATCCTCCAGGCTCTGAAGAAAATCATGAGTGAAGAAGGGCTTTTATATCGAACCCACTTCCTGCGCAACTTTTGCCGGCGCGACCAGCCTGATCAAGGATGGATTCATCAAGCAGGATCAGAAGACCGTCATCGTCATTTCCGGCAACGGCCTGAAGGCAAGTGAAAAAATTTTCCATTACCTTCAGCAGTAATGAACCGCAGCCGCCCGCAGTTTTTTAAAATATTTTCTAAAAGGGGGAAATTAGTATGCCTTTTGGTTTGGTTTTTATTATCGGTATTCTGGTTTTACTGTTTTTCATCGTCAAGTTAAAGACAAATGCTTTTATCGGCCTTCTTGCCGCCACCTTTACCATCGGTGCCTGCTCCGGAATGCCGCTCACGGAGGTTGTTTCAACCATCAGTGAAGGTTTTGGCGGTACTGTAACAAGCATCGGTCTGGTCATCATCTTTGGAACGATCCTCGGAAAGTATTCGGAAGTGACAAACAGCACAGACCGCATGGCACTGAGCATCGTAGACGCATTCGGAGAATCCAATTCAGCCCTGGCCATGGCTCTCACCGGCTATATTATTTCTATTCCGGTATTCAGTGATTCGGCTATGGTCGTGCTGTCTCCTCTGGTAATCGCTCTTGCTGCCAAAAACAAAAAGCCCCGTGTTGCGATCGCTGTACTGGGTACCGCTCTCGCCGGCGGCCTTCTTTCCACAAACATATTCTTTCCGCCTACGCCGGGGCCTCTCGCTGCAGCAGGAATGCTGAATATTGACATCGGCCAGGCTATGCTTTTCGGCGGACTGGTAGCACTGATCCGTACCCTGTTCGGATGGTTATATGCCAAGTTTTTCCTGCAGAAAAAAGAGGAAAACTGGTTCACCTATGACAATCAGGAAATCATCGAAGCTGCTTCCAAAGATAATGAAGAGAAGAATATGCCCGGACTTACAGGCGCACTCTTCCCCTTGGTCTTCCCTCTGGTACTTATCCTCATGAACACTTTCGGCAAGATGATCTTCGGAGAAGGATCCTCTATTGTCTCTGTCACTTCCTTTATCGGTGTTGCTGATACGTTGATTCGTCACTAAACTGATCAAACCAATTGT
>CACZSO010000250.1 GCA_902783795.1 uncultured Eubacteriales bacterium | reverse complement strand
GGAGCATGGCCGGCCCTTCGGTGTCTTTGTGAATAAAGAACTACCCTATTTTGTCCGGTATCTGTTCGGCCAGAACCGGGAGATCCACGTGGAAGTCACGGATACTATCTGATCTGCTGATAAAAGGAGGTTTATGTGAAAGGTTTAGAATTTCCGGAATCTAAAAATACGCATCGTGTCGTCCATGCAGGCAAGACCTTATATGCCAATGGGGTTGCCATAGGACAGGACATGCCTAAGATCATAATTCCCATCGTCGATAAAACGGCGGAAACCATTAAGGCACAGGCAGAAAAACTGTCACAGCTTTCCTTTGATGCCGTGGAATGGCGGGCTGACTTTTTTGAAGGTCTGCAGGATCCCGCTGCGGTAAAAGAGGTGCTGGGTTTTCTTAAGGAGATCCTGCCGCAGAAGCTTTTGCTGTTCACCGTCAGAACTGCCCAGGAAGGAGGTGCCGCCGCTGTCTCTGATATTACTTATTACCAGATCCTAAAGGATGCCGCAGCCACAGGTCTTCCTGATATGATCGATGTGGAAATGCTGAAGGCAGAAGATACGGTCATCCGCTGTGTGGACACCTGCCACCTGTATGACATTGCCGTGGTGGGCTCTAATCATGATTTTCAGAAGACCCCGCCGGTTCCGGAGCTGCTCCGCCGCTTCGACCTTATGAGGCGGCTCCAGGCTGACATCCTGAAGATCGCGGTCATGCCTCAGTCAAAGGCCGATGTCCTTTCCCTCCTTCAGGCTACGCTGGAGGCGGATGAATCCATAGAAGACCGGCCTCTCATCACCATGTCCATGGGGGGAAAAGGCTCTGTCTCCCGCATGACCGGCGAGCTCTTCGGATCCGCCATGACCTTTGGTTCTGTAGGAACCGGCTCCGCCCCGGGCCAGATCCCGCTGGAGAAGCTGAAAACCGCACTGTCCATTCTTCACGACACACTGTAATATCAAAAAGGCGGGGATCATTTCCCCGCCTTCTTACTTTATACTGCCCCTGTTATCCTGCTTCTTAAGGACTGCAGGTCTGTCGATTCGAATCTAACCTCACTGCTTTTCCACTACATTGCCTTCTTTATCCAGCACCAGCGAAAAATCTTCTGCTTCGAGAGGTGAATCTTCTTGCGTTCTGAAGCTGACCATCGCATCCGGATACAGATCCCAGAAATAGATGTAGACAGGTTCAACGGCCAGATCGTCCCGAAGGATACTAAGAGCTTTCTGGTACTCCTCCTCGAATTCGGCTTTCTCATCAAAGGTATATTTGTAAAGAGAACCATAAAGGTTGAACGTACCGTCTTCAAGAGCGGAAAGCCAGGCATAGCCGTTCAGCAGATAACAGGACCCTTCTCCTTCTTTTTCTTTCTTGCGGAGAAGCTTTTCCACGATCTCCTCAGCCTTAGGCAAAAGTGCCTCATCTTCTGATCCGTAATCATGACCCAGACAGAGTTCCGTATAATGATCCTCTCTCTTCTCATGCCACTCTTTGAAGGAGTGGTAGGACCTTTTCACCACGACGCCTGCAGGGATATCGGTACAGGCAGCATACTGCCCGTCATAGATGGAACCTTCCCCCTCGTGAAGGCCAAAAAGAACCACCTCATCCGGGCATTCATCGAAACAGATCTTACAGATGCCGCCCTCATCGGCAAAAACCAGGGTCACACCGTTGGGCGATACATAGAAGGGCAGTTCCTCTCTTCGGTCAAAACGTTTTGAAATATCCAGTCTCAGTTCTTCCGCACTGTCATAAGGGATAGTTTCTTCAGTTTCAGAATACTGATGATTGTCCAGATACCTGACTAAGGATTCATAGGCTGACTGTTTCATCACATCCGCTGCTTTCACATTCTTGACGAAGAGATCATAAAGAGACAATGTTTCTCCCGTATGCAGGTCCAGCGTCAGATACTTTTCCGTGGATGCCGCCTCTGTCCCGTCAAAAGCCTGGCCCCAGATGTGAACGGACAGAATATCACTGAAGGATCCGTAAACAAAGATATTATTGTTCCAGAACATTCCTGTTTTCTTTCCCAGGGCTTCATAAGTTTCATCGGTACAGGCTTCCACATATCGGGCCAGTTCTTCATTGACTTTCTGCTGCACAGCCGCATCTTTCAGTCCGTCTATGCGGTAATAGTTCAGCTGTATACCTTGATAATAGCCTTTTTCTTCAATCATGACGATACTGTTTTCATCATAAAAACTGTCAAGATCCAGGGTCTTCTGTGTTTTATCTGCAGGGTCCTTCTCCGGTTCATCCTCCGTATCTATCAGTCTCACAGGCACATAGCCGGCCTTTTTCGCGGCTCTCTGCCCCTGATCCGACAGCATAGCCTGAAGCAGCCTTGCCGTATTCTTATCCATGTCATCTTTCCTGGTGACCGCCAGATACCGGGTCAGGATGGGATAATCCTGGGAAATGATGGTCTCATCAGATGGAGCAACACCTTCCACACTGAGCATCCGGCAGTTCTCACCCACATACATGGTATTTGCGTAATAGTAATAGGAATAGCCGATAGCCGCCTTTCCATTATCATAATCCGAGACCACGTTTACGATATCCATCATGCCGTTGGCGATGTTTTCTTTGGGAGCTTCCGTGATCTTTTCATCTCCCATGACCAGAGACAGCATTCCTGTCTGGGAGCCGGAATTTACGGGCCGCTGATAAGCTATGATAGGTTCATCGTCGCCGCCCACTTCTTTCCAGTTCGTGATCCTGCCGGAATAGATACCCCGGATCTCATCCAGGGTCAATGACTGTACCGGGTTCTGGGTATTTACGAAAAACACGAAAGCTTCATTCACCACCGTGTCATATTGCAGTTCT
>CACZSO010000249.1 GCA_902783795.1 uncultured Eubacteriales bacterium | reverse complement strand
GAAGCGTGGATAAGGCCGCTGAACAGGTTGAAGTCCAATAACTGCACGGAACGCCAGCAGTAAACGGGGCAGGTATGCCAAAAATGAAGCGGAGATGCCTGTCCTGGCCAACTCTCTGAAGGTGGTGACCGGCAACAACCAGATCCCCGTCAATTATTCGAAGGGCGTTCACATGTTCGGTGTGGGGACAGTGGAAAATATCAACAATACCCTTTATATCTGGAACTCCGGCGCCAGGAGTATTTACCTGTACTATCAGCTTGATACAAAGAGCGCGAGTCTGGCAGGTTCCGGCTTCTCTGCAGGCAACGTGGTTCTTTCCGCAGGTGCGGGTTTTGCAGCCGGCGCGCTTGTTTCCGGGCTTTTCTTTAAAAATACAGGAAAGAAGAGAAAAAAAGAAGAGACTCTTTAACAAAGTCTTTTTGCTGAACTCTGTGACGTACGGCGTAACTGCCGTGAAATATGGATAAAATGATAAGATGAACTTTGTCAGAAAGGAGTATCAAGAATGGCTATCAAATTCAAAAAGACGATCCTGGAGCCTGACTACCCGGTAGTCCAGACAAAAGCCGGCAAGCTGCGCGGCTTTGTAGCAGATGGTGTATTCAACTTCCGGGGAGTTGACTATGCAAAAGCAGACCGTTTCATGCTGCCCAAACCTCTGGAACCCTGGGATGGCATCAAAGATGCCACCGACTACGGTTACATTTGCCTTACCATCAACCAGAACTCCCCCGAAGGGAATTTCAGGATCATGCACCGCTACTGGCCTCAGAGTGAGGACTGTCTCAATCTGAACATCTGGACGAATTGCCTGGATCCCGCCGCTAAAAAGGCGGTAATGGTCTGGATCCATGGCGGCTGCTATCTGGATGGCTCTTCCATTGAGATGGTCGCCTATGACGGGGATGAGCTTGCCCGTACCGGCGATGTGGTGGTGGTCACCGTCAATCATCGGCTGAATCTGCTGGGATACCTGGATCTGAGTGACTTTGGCGAGAAGTACCGCTACTCCGGCGTGGCCGGCATGGGTGATCTGGTAGCAGCTCTTCAGTGGATCCACGATAATATTGCCCAGTTTGGCGGCGATCCTGACAATGTGACGATCTTTGGCCAGTCGGGCGGCAGCAGCAAGGTGGCCACCTTGATGCAGTGCCCTGCCGCTGACGGACTTTATCATAAGGCCATTACTCAGAGCGGCGCTCCTAACGCCGGCCCCACGGTCTCCAAAGAGGATGCCCTGGCCCTGGGAGCGGAGATCGCCGGCAGTCTGGGACTGAACAAAAACAATATCGATGAGATCCTTCAGATGAGCTATCAGGACATCCTTAAAGGAGCGGCTAAAACAGGACGTACCAAATTTGAGGATTTCATGTGGCAGCTTTGTCCTTCGCCGGACGGTGATTATTATAAAGGCCTCTTCCTGGATGTGGGCTTCCGGCCTGAAGTGAAGAATGTCCCGATGATCATCGGCAGCAACATGGGCGAATTCGGGTTCCGGGAAAACCTGGCAAGCCGCGGGCTTTCGACGGATGAGGAAAAGCGTGCCGCCCTGCAGCAGTTTTTCCATGAGGACACGGATGAACTCATCCGGCTTTTCCGCCAGACTTATCCGGGCAAGGACATCGCATTACTCGCTACGACCGATGACTCGGTACGGCTCAGGGTAGAGAAGTTCGCCCGGATGAGGGCAGCTGCCGCCGATGCTCCTGTCTACAACTACATGCTTTCCTATGTCTTCCCCTTCGAGGGCGGCACGACGGCCTGGCACTGTGCAGAGATCCCCTTCGTGTTCCGCAATACCCAGCTGGAACTGGCCCATATGGCCGGCGGGGCAGAGGAAGCGCTGAAGCTGGAAGCGGCCATCAGCGGCGCCTGGCTTGCCTTCGCCAAGACCGGTGATCCCAACGGCGCTTATATTCCGGAGTGGACTCCCTACAGTGAGGCCTGCCCCGCTACGATGTTCTTCGACTCACCCGCGTGTACGGTGGACATTGCCAGGGATACCGAGCTTGAAAAACTGCTGATGAAGAAGGCCTTTTCTATGCATCGTCCGGATTCTGTCTGATCTGGTATCCATAGAGAACAGGATATAAATAGCAGATCCTGGCTTTCAAGAGAGGATCGATGTAAAAATCAGAAATCGGTGAATGAAGACTTTCACCGATGACAGCCGGGGAACTGATATGTGGATCAGTCCCCGGTTTTTTGCGGGTTTTAGCAGCGTCGTTTCTTAAACCCACAAGCCTTTTTCCTGCAGGTGCACAGAATTTATTGATAATTGGAAACGGGAGTGTTATAGTTAAAAAGAACTGGTCATCATTCCTGTACGGTGTTTGCTGTCTGGCCGGATATAAGGATGTCCGCATTCCGGAGCTGTCCGGAAGACCATCCGCAGCTGACCGGTGTTGATTTTATATTAAGATCCATAAATGTATAAAAGAGCTGCATGCTTTTTCAGGAAGGAGGCTTGCCTATGATGGACCCTGTGATCCGGAGCAACCGGCGCCAGTGCCTGTACGCACTGATCAGTGCCAGTGTAGTTGCCGTTTGTGTCTGCATCGGCGTGACCATGAACCTGGTGACGCTGTACGATGAGAATTTTGACCACATGGGACTGCGGACTTTCTGTATGTTCACGGTAGATTCCAATATACTGGCGGGGCTGACCATGCTGCTCTGTATTCCCTACACCATAGACGGTCTGCATTCCGGCTACTACCATCTGCCGGACTGGGTGGTCGTGATGATGCAGATCTCGGTCACCGCGGTCACACTCACTTTTCTGGTCTCTTTATTCATTTTGTCGCCGATGAAAGGCTTTGTGCTGATCTTTACCGGCTCCCGCTTCTTTCTTCACGGGGTCTGTCCGGTGGTCTCGATCATCACTTTCTGCTTCTTTATCAACAGCCATCTGATCCGCCGCAAAGAGCTGCTGCTCTCATTGATCCCGGTATTCATCTACGCATCAGTCTATCTGGTCATGGTGGTGGTGATCGGAGAGGACAGGGGCGGCTGGAACGATTTCTACGGTTTTGCCACACGCGTTCCCTTCTGGATACCGGCTTTGCTGATCCTCCCGCTGACTTTCGGCATTGCATGGCTTTTGCGGTTCGTGCACAATAAGTGGTGTGTCCGATGCCGGAATAAGGATGCCCGGCTGTACCGCGAAGCTTCCGAAGGCGGTCTTCGCCAGGTGATCGAAGACATGGCGCGCTCCCGTAAGAAGAATCTGAAGCTCACGGACATGGAGATCCCGGCCCAGATGATCAGTTATCTGATCCTGAACAGTGATACGGATATGGATATTGCAGAAGGCTGCCGTTATTATCTCGAAGCTTATCTGGATGCTGATGAGGGAGTTAAAATGGCATAAAGATCATGATCAGACTGCGATAGGAAAATACGAATACGTTCAACTATCATCCGGACCATATGGGGCTGATGGGAGACCGCTTAAGAAACCAGGAAAGAAAACAGACAGATGATCCAGAGAAAGGAAGACAGAATACGATGAGCAAAAAAGTAAAGATCTTAGTTATTACATTGGCAGTTCTTTTGGCCGCAGGTATTGCTGCCGCGGGATTTTTTGCCGGCAAAGCTGCAGGCCGGAACCGGGCCGCGGAAGAGCAGAAGCAGTTGTATGAGCTGAACAGAAGCAGTATTGAGAAATTAAACCTTGAGGATGGGCCGATCTATGTGATCGGACACCGCAGCCCGGATTCGGATACGGTATGCAGTGCCAT
>CACZSO010000248.1 GCA_902783795.1 uncultured Eubacteriales bacterium | reverse complement strand
GTGAAAAACGGAGAGGTGCTTTATATCAGGGGGACCTACCAGGATGTGGCCAGGATCCTCTGGGGTTATTATGAGGATGCAGACAGGACCTCTTACTGGGTGCCTATGGATTATCTGCTGACACCCTTTACCGGTGAAATGTTCCTGGAACAGTATAAAGAAGATCTTAAGGAAATTTCCGGGGAAGCAGCAGATACGAAGGCAGACAGTGACTGGCACGGCTTTCCTTACCCAGGGGCTGATCAATATGAAACCGTACCGGCGGGAGAGAGCATCGGCATCCTGACCTATGAATATACGGATGCTTCCGGTATTTTCTGGAACGGATATGTGAAAGACGGTCAGACTGTATGGGTCCCGAAAGAAGACCCCCAGGCGGAACCGGATAGCTTATATCCCGAAGGGGGGCGGCATATAGATAAGCGGACTTACGAGGATACCGGCAGCAGCGGACCGGAGATCGTTCCGTCAGAAAGAAGCTTATACAAAAACATATTCTTTATCATGATGGGCCTTTCCATGGGCGCCATGGTGGTGATGGCCCTCATCGTGAATATAGGAATTGCAAAGAAATACAAGAAAAACAAGTAAAAAACTGTCTTTTTTACATTATTTTACTTGACAAATCTGATGAATAAGATATAATAATCGGGTGCGACTCTGTCCGCACCCGTCTTTTTATGGCCGCGCGAGCTTACAACCGGGCCGTGCGTATCATTGTCCTTTATAAGGTGACAGAAACGGGCACAGGCTGAGTCAGAGATAATTACAGGAGGAAAAAGAATGCCTACATTTAACCAGTTAGTTAGAAAAGGCAGAGAGACATCTGTAAAGAAATCCGCTGCTCCGGCTCTTCAGAGAAGCGTCAACTCTTTAAAAAAGAGGACTATTGAGAATTCTTCTCCCCAGAAGCGCGGCGTCTGCACAGCTGTTAAGACTGCTACGCCTAAAAAGCCGAATTCTGCGCTTCGTAAGATCGCCAGAGTCCGTCTTTCTAACGGTATTGAGGTAACGAGCTATATCCCCGGCGAAGGCCACAACCTTCAGGAGCACAGTGTTGTGCTGGTCAGAGGCGGCCGTGTCAAGGATCTTCCCGGCACACGTTACCACATCATCAGAGGCACGCTGGATACCGCCGGTGTACAGAACCGCCGCCAGGCGAGATCTAAATACGGCGCCAAGAAACCTAAAGCTGCCAAGAAATAACATATTTATCGGTATTGATTAACTGCGGCATTTGATTTTTCGTTCTGTCGGTTGTAAGAAGGAAAGAGTGAATGATGTGCGGACATCGTGAAAAACGGTGAGTACCGATGAATTAACGAAAATGTTAAGGAGGGAAGTAACGTGCCAAGAAAGGGACATACTCAAAAAAGAGATGTATTAGCAGATCCGTTATACAATGATAAAGTTGTCACGAAGCTGATCAACAATATCATGCTGGACGGAAAGAAGGGCGTAGCCCAGAAAATCGTTTACGGCGCATTTGCAAAAGTTGAAGCAAAGGCCGGAAAACCCGCTCTGGAAGCTTTTAACGAAGCCATGAATAACATCATGCCTGTCCTTGAAGTAAAGGCGAAACGTGTCGGCGGCGCCACCTACCAGGTGCCCATCGAAGTGAAGCCCGAAAGAAGACAGACATTAGCGCTTCGCTGGCTTACTAATTTCTCGCGTAACCGCGGTGAGAAGACCATGGAAGACAGACTTGCAAACGAGATCCTGGATGCCATGAATTCTACCGGCGCTTCCGTAAAGAGAAAAGAGGAGATGCACAGAATGGCAGACGCCAACAAGGCATTTGCGCATTATCGTTTCTGATGTGAGCCGTTGATCCGCTTAAAGGAGGAGAGAAAAACATTATGGCAAACGCTGATGGAAGAGAATATCCGTTGGAGCGGACCAGAAATATCGGCATTATGGCTCACATTGACGCCGGAAAGACCACGCTTACTGAGCGGATCCTGTATTATACCGGCATCAACTATAAGATCGGTGATACACATGAAGGCACAGCCACCATGGACTGGATGGCTCAGGAACAGGAACGCGGCATAACCATTACATCGGCGGCCACTACCTGTCACTGGACCCTGGAAAAGGAAACGAAGCCTGTTCCCGGGGCGCTGGAGCACCGGATCAACATTATAGACACTCCTGGCCATGTGGATTTTACCGTGGAAGTGGAGCGGTCTTTACGTGTACTGGACGGCGCTGTCGGCGTGTTTTGTGCCAAAGGAGGCGTAGAGCCTCAGTCTGAAAATGTCTGGCGTCAGGCGGATACTTACAATGTACCCCGGATGGCGTTCATCAATAAGATGGATATCCTGGGGGCGAATTTCTACGGAGCCGTGGACCAGATCAGGAACCGGCTCAGAAAAAATGCCATCATTCTTCAGCTTCCCATCGGGAAGGAAGACACCTTCAAAGGCATCATCGATCTTTTTGAGATGAAAGCCTATATCTATAATGATGAGAAGGGTGACGATATTACGGTCACGGATATTCCTGAGGAAATGATGGAAGACGCACAGATCTACCGTGATGAACTCATCGAAAAGATCTGTGAACTGGATGACGACCTGACCATGATGTATCTGGAAGGGGAGACACCCGAAACAGAAGACCTGAAAGCGGTCTTAAGAAAAGCTACCTGTGAATGCAGGGCCATCCCGGTGTGCTGCGGTTCCGCTTACAGGAACAAAGGCGTACAGAAACTGCTGGATGCGATCCTGGAATACCTGCCTTCACCCCTGGACATCCCGCCCATTGCCGGGACGGATCTTAAGGGCAATGAGATCGTGAGACATTCTTCGGATGACGAGCCTTTCTCAGCCCTGGTATTTAAGATCATGACAGACCCGTTCTTAGGAAAACTGGCGTTCTTCCGTGTATACTCGGGTACGCTGGAATCCGGAAGTTACGTGCAGAACGCGACGAAGGATAAGAAAGAGCGGATCGGTCGGATCCACCAGATGCATGCGAATAAGCGTATAGAGATCCAGAAAGTCTACGCCGGCGACATTGCCGCCGCCGGTTTAAAACTGTCCACCACAGGTGATACCATTTGTGATGAAGATCATCCGGTGATCCTGGAATCCATGGAATTCCCTGAGCCCGTTATCGAGCTGGCCATCGAGCCTACATCTAAGGCCGGTCAGCAGAAGCTGGGCGAATCCCTGGCGAAGCTTTCAGAAGAAGACCCCACCTTCCGTGCCCATACGGATACGGAGACCGGCCAGACCATCATTGCCGGCATGGGAGAACTTCATCTGGAGATCATCGTGGACAGGCTGCTGCGTGAATTCAACGTAGAAGCGAATGTGGGCGCGCCTCAGGTAGCGTATAAGGAAGCCTTTTCAAAAACAGTGGAAGTGGAGACCCGTTATGTCCGTCAGACCGGCGGCCGGGGCCAGTACGCACACTGTAAAGTCCGTTTCGAGCCCATGGATGCTAACGGGACAGAGATGTTCCAGTTTGATTCCGAAGTGGTAGGCGGTAATATTCCTAAGGAATACATCCCGCCCATCGGTGAAGGTATCGAAGCAGCCATGAAGAGCGGAACCCTGGGTGGTTTCCCGGTGGTGGGCATCCGCGCCGTGGTCACCGACGGTTCCTATCATGAAGTGGACTCATCGGAACAGGCTTTCCAGATAGCCGGCTCCATGGCTTTCAAACAGGCCATGGCCAAAGCTGACCCGATCCTGTTAGAGCCTATCATGAAGGTGGAAGTCACCATGCCTGAAGAATACTTAGGCGATGTGATCGGTGATATCACCGGAAGACGGGGCAGGATCGAAGGCATGGACGATGTGGGATCCGGAAAGATCGTCCGGGGCTTTGTCCCGCTGTCGGAAATGTTCGGCTATGCCACAGACCTGCGCTCCAAAACGCAGGGCAGAGGCAACTACTCCATGTTTTTCGAACGGTATGAACCGGTGCCGAAAAACATTATGGAAAAAGTACTGAAAAAGTATTAAAAGCATCTGATAAATAGGATATTTTGATACTTGCAAAAAAACATAAGTTATACTATAATACCCGTCGTATGGGTTATTTTGCCTTAAAATAAGGCAAGTATTAAGGAGGAAAAAATGGCAAAAGCTAAATTTGAAAGAACAAAGCCCCACTGCAATATCGGCACTATCGGCCACGTAGACCATGGCAAGACCACTCTGACAGCAGCC
>CACZSO010000247.1 GCA_902783795.1 uncultured Eubacteriales bacterium | reverse complement strand
GCACCAGATCACCTACGGTACCATGACATTATTCCTGGAGCAGCGGAACCGGCTGTCAAACGCCTTCCAGAACGTGGTAGGCATCATCCCGTCGTTTCTGACCAGCTCCGTATCCGCCCATCGTATCCGCGAACTTATAGACCTGCCGAGGGAGGTCCATATCCCGGAAAGCAAGGAATTAAAGGATCTGGCTGCTGATGGGTTTGAGGTCAGGATGACCGATGTTACGTTTTCATATGTGGAGAATGAGCAGGTGATCACCGACTCCACTTTTAAGGCTACCCCGGGCGAGATCGTGGCGTTGGTGGGTCCTTCCGGTGAGGGCAAGACCACGATGCTGCGGCTGATGCTGGGCCTGATCCGGCCGGATGAAGGCAGTGCCTTCTTAAAGGCGTCGGATGGCCGGGAAGTGGAGATGAACGCGGACACCCGTTTCCTCTTCTCCTATGTGCCTCAGGGAAATACCATCCTGTCCGGTACAGTTGCAGAAAATCTGCGCATGGTAAAGGAAGATGCCACGGATGAAGAGATCATCGAAGCACTGAAGATCTCCTGTGCCTGGGATTTCATTTCACGGATGCCAGATACCATTAATTCAAAGGTGGGTGAACGGGGCCGCGGCTTCTCCGAAGGCCAGGCCCAAAGGATCGCCATAGCCCGTGCAGTGTTGAGAGACGCGCCCATCCTTTTGATGGACGAAGCTACATCGGCGCTGGATGTAGCCACGGAGCGGCAGGTATTAAGGAACATCATCAAAAAGCGGCCGAATAAGACCTGCATCGTCACGACCCACCGGCCCACAGTGCTGAACATGTGCCAGCGGGTCTACCGAGTCATGAAGAAACAAGTGACGGAGATCGACGAAGAAGAAGCCGGAAAGATGGCGATGGATTTCTAAGGAAGCAGCGGTTAGATCAATGCTTCCTTAAAATCTCCGGCGGATGCGCACGGATCAGCTAAGAAATTATGGTTTCACAGCCAGATCCGGCCTTCGGATCAGATCCTATTATGAAAAGAAACGGTGAATGATCATGATCGAGATCTATGATAATAGTCTGCAGATCCTGGTTCTTCTTATCTGCGGAGTCATCGCAACATATAAAGCGGTAAAGTATAACAGCCGCAGCTGGACGATACTTACGTTCTTTTATGGGAGCTGGGTACTGGGCAGTATTTACTGGGTGTTCTGCATCATCTTTTATGGAAAATCTCCCTCAGTCACTACTGTCGCAGACATCGCCTGGTGTACGGCATATCTTTTCCTTTACCTGCTTATAAACCAGCTGGCGCCGCTTGAAAAAGGCTGGCATAAGCGTCTGTTCCCCTGGCTGGGACCCGTGTTTGTTGCGGCTATGATGGTTTATTTTATGCTGGAGGGCAGTATCTTTTCGAATCTGATGATGGCGGTCTTTATCGCCCTTCTTCTGCATACATGCCTGATAAGGATCTCAGACAGAAAGAATTTCAGACACGTGTTTTTCCTCTGCCTTGTAACATTGATCCTTATCTTTCTGGAGTATGCCTTGTGGCTCACCCCCTGGTCTTCCTTTGGGGATTCCATATATAATCCATATTACTGGGTCGATGTTCTGATCACCATCAGCTTTATTTTCTTTATTCCGGCAGTGAAGAAGGCGGTGACGGCATGAATTATATAGAAAACATCTACATATGTCTGGCCGCACCCTTGATCCTGGCGATTCTGTGTATGCGCCGGGAAGGCCGGAGAAGCCTGATCTTTGTAACGGCAGGAATGACGGCCTGCCTCTTCTCAGCGTATGTCAGCACGTTTCTGGCAGGAGTGACGGGCGTAAGTCTGGCAAACGCCTCTCATGAGATCTCACCTGTGGTGGAAGAGATCATGAAATGTCTGCCGCTTTTGTTTTTCCTCTTGATATTTGAACCGGACAAACGGACCTCGGTCAGCGGCGCTGTTTTGATCGCGGTAGGGTTTGCCACCTTTGAAAATGTCTGTTTCCTGATATCCTACGGGACGGCAGATCTTTTTCGATTGTTCATACGTGGTTTTGGCACCGGAGCCATGCATGTGGTCTGTGGAATGGCCGTAGCCTTAGGCCTGATCTTCTTATGGGACCGGGTCTGGCTCAGGGTCACGGGTGGCTTCGCGTTAATTGGTTTCGTGATCGTATTTCACGCTGTATTTAACATCTTTGTCAACCAGAGCGGCGTGGTTTTCTGGATCGGCAGCGCCATCCCGCTGACACTGGTGCTGGTTTATGTGATATTTCTTCAAAGAAAGATCCGGCTGACATAAGCCGGAAAGAGTTATGATATATTTTATGAGAGCAGGAAGCCGGGCTGGCTTAAAAACAGCCCGGCTTCCTGCTTTTTTGATCAGAGAAAGTGAGATAACAGGATAAATTTAAAAAAATCTGAAAAGCAGGTTCGGGTTTTGCGGATTTTCGTGCACTTATATAGTAGACAGGAGAGAATTATCCTGAAGATCCAGAAAAGACGGGGGAAAGATACTTCTCGTTTCCTTTGTGCCCGTTAAGTCAGGACATTTATGTATCGAGTGCGCGGGTTGTTATTAGTTTACAGCCAGAGCGTATCATTTATTATCCACTGGTCTGAAAGGAGGTGTGACTGGATGTGACAGCTGAGGAAAGAGTTGCGGCCTTGCATGAGCGTATGGATACCATGCGGCGTGTCAGGGAGCGGCGGATCACCAGAGTTATGGGAACCGCCGGGATTTTAACTGCTGTGTGTCTGATCTTGCTGATTATTAAGGGAGGCATGGCACACACGGGAGGCACGGCGGATATGTACTCCGGCGCCATCATGCTGTTCGAAGGTGTGGGCGGATATATATTGCTGGCTATCCTGGCGTTTATGGCAGGCGTGGTCATAACAGTGATCCTTTTGAAGAGAAAAAAGCAAGAAGAGGTTTTTTGTGAAGAAAGACCGACAGGAGATAACACAGGTCAGGATGTCCGGTGTGCCGCCGGTCAGGATCATACTTCACCTATAGAAACTTCAGCAGAAGTTAAGACTGCTGGTCATAAAAAAGATAACATGATAAATGAAGGAGGTTATGATGAAAAAAAGAGCTGATCTGCCCAGGAAACTGTTGTGCATACTTTTGACAATACTTCTTGTGGCAGGCATGATGCCGGCAGCGGCCAGGACAGCGTACGCAGAGGAAACGCGTACCGCTGCGAAGCCCGCGGATTCCGGACAGTACGAAAGCAGTGACAATGTTGTTTTGGAGGCACCGGAACAGGTGGATGCGGAGGGGATCCTCTCCAGTACTAAAACCGGGGATTCTGAACAGCACCAGGGAAGCGATATTTTTGCCCTGGAGTCGCAGGAGCCGGAACAGCTGGATGCTTATCCGGAAGATGTCTATGGGAAAGGTAAGAACCGGCCGTTCCTGCTTTCTGAGCAGAATGAGCTGGCGCTGATCATTACAGATCCAGAAGTGCCCAACCTGAATGTAGGCGTATATGATAACTTTGATCTGGATATGAAGTCCAGAACGAATAATGAAAGCTTTATCTATGCGCCTTCTTCCCCGAATGCCGGTTCAGTATCCACCATTGCAAGGGATCCTTATGTGGGTATGGATTGTATCCAGAGTATCGGCTTTGACAGAGACGGTACAGGTAAAAAGCAGTATATTGCCTCTGTAGGAATAAAGGACAACAGGCTGAAACTGGTGGTTCAGAATGCATCCAGCGGTGTAAGTGATACGTTCGATGTGGAGGATGTCAGTGAGATATCCGCGGCTCCTTACTGGGTCAGGGATAATTATCTGGCCATTACGGCGGGCGATTATGATAAAGACGGAAAGGATTCTGTTATCATATATGTCTGCGGAAAATGGGATGTGGAGAACGAGGAGGACAGGGGATATATAGGCCTGGCCGAACTTACTTTTGACAAAAACGGAAAAGGGACTCTCAGTCACACGAATGAAAGCCTGGTGACAGATCTGATCCCCTTCTCCTTGAGAACCTCCATGAGGGAAAGCGCTGATTATAAGTATAAGCCGGCCGTTACATTGGCTACCGGGGATTTCAACGGAGACGGCAGGGACCAGCTGGCACTTTCTGTAGCCTGGTATAATCCCTCAGAAGATATACGGGACGGCTTTAACTCCAATGTAGGTATAGTCTACGGCCTGGAAGGATACATTATGAGCCGGGTAGCCATTTGTGACCGGACCTCCTCCGGATGGACCAGTGCCGGATCCTTCGAAATGTATAACTTGTCAGCCGATTATTCCCAGACGGGCTCTCAGCAGACTTACGGCGTGACCATGATGCACGGCGCTTCCATCGCTGCCGGCGACGTTAATAATGACGGTGTGGACGATATCGTCGCGGCAGGCTATGTTTCTCTGACGCAGGACGATTCTGAAACAGCGTATGCCCGGATCATATTTGATAATGAAGAACCGTACATGGTCCAGCATATCGGCGATTTCTGCCGGTATAAGCTGGTGAGTTCCGTGATCTCCATGACCCGGAACGGATATGCAAAGACGCCGTTGAAAGAATTTGATATGCCTCAGGCTCTGAGCTACACCTTTGCAAAATATTGCGATGATAAGGACTGGGTCTTCCCCAGGATCGCAGTAGCCTGCGGCAAGACGAACGGCAATAATAATCCGGCGGTGGTATTTATAGGCGGTGTGCTTTATAATTTCAAGGATCTCACTCCGGAAGAGCTGTTTGCCCCCAGTTATATAGCTTCCAACGATCTGGAGAAAGTGGCCGGCGGATCGGCAGACAGTTCTGTGAACTGGATCCGGAACGTGGCAGCAGGAAATTTCAACGGAAACGATGCCGGACGTGAACAGTTCGTCTTTACCTTCTGGCAGAAAGTGTCTTCTACGCATGAATATTATTCAACTATCGGTGTATATGGCGGAGTCAAGTTCGGCGATAAGACAAACTCGACTACAGGAGAGATAGAAGCGTACGGTCCGCCCACCTATTATGCCGGCAGCCTTCAGGCCAGCTATCTGACGGGTGCCTATTATAATGATATTTATTATGGCTCTGATCCTGAGCTGAGCTGCCTGATACACAAAGGGGCGGCATCGTCCTCTAAACCGAATGCAGTTCCGGTGGCTGTAGACTCAGATGATGACGGCCTTATAGGACGGTTTAATAAGAGCGGCTATGTCTATACAGATCCCCAGATCGTGGCAGTGCTGCAAGCCGGTCCGTATTTTAAGGAGATCGAGGACGCCGGCGGCTATCAGGATCCCTGTGAAACTGTATACGAGATCAGTACCGGTTACGGCAACGGCACATCCCGCTCGGACAAAACTTCCTTTGAAGTAGGCATTTCGGCGGAAGTACAGGCAGGTCCGGTCAGAAGCTCGCTGGAAGCAGGTTATTCCATGGACTGGTCCCACACTTATGAGACGTCTTATACTGTAGAGAAGATCCATAAATTTGCGGCACAGAGTGAGACCGTGGTGGCTCTCCACCGTGTCCCGGAACTGGTCTATACCTATGATATCTGGAACAAATCGACGAAAAAATGGATCGTAAACGGCATGAACGTACGCGTGCCGCTGACGCCCAGGTATTATACATTGACCATTGATAAATACAACGAATTCGTCAATGAGTATAACAAAGTCGTGGGCAGCAACAGCGATAATGCGCTGGTAGCCATCAAGATGGGTACGGATCTTCCGGATAATCACGAAGGAAATCCGGACTGCTACTGGAGCAGCTACACTGCTGCGGGAAATGGCGGTACGAAACTCTCAGATGATGACTATTCGCTTTCCTATGGCAGCGGCTATATGGCCAGTGAATATTCTGTCACGCAGGAAAAGAAAGAGTCCGAAGAGGTCTCCCACGGCTTCCACTTTGGCCTGACAATGCAGGGCGGCGGAGACTTTCTGGTAGGAGAAGCCTGGGCCGGCGCTTATGCGAACATGGACTTCGGTTCTTCTACAGGTACCTCCAAAACCACTCTGAATACAGAGACCAGCGGCGGCAAGGTCCAGAATATCAGGGCCAGTGCCGTAGAAGGCCTGAGTGCCGGGGAAGTAGAAGAGAGCTTTGGTTTTGGCTGGAACTTCATCAAATGGGAGCGTAAGCTGGCCAGATACGGCGGTATGACACCGTTCTACGGATATGCCGTTTTCAACTGTGTCCGCCGTGCCTTCCCGCCGCAGATCAATGACTACACCAGCACGAAAACCGTGGGCTACAGCGCCTACAGCGTTTCCAGCCTGACATCAGGTCTGAAATCAGTCCTGACCGTCACCAAAGTTTCCGGAAACAGCAAGATCACCTACGACTCCGGTTCCAAGAGCATCAAGGTGGCTGCCGGGCTTACTGCAGGGACTTATAATGCGAAGTTTAAGATATCCAATGGATTGGCCAGCCTTGATAAGACATTTAACTTCAAAGTAGTAGTCAAGGGCGTAGGACCCACCATAACCACAGAGCCGCAGGACGTCTCTGTTCCTATCGATGGGACAGTTAAGCTGACCACCGCGGCCTCCGGATCCAACCTGACTTATCAGTGGCAGTACCGGAATTCTTCCTCAGATAGCTGGAAGAACAGCACCATGGCCTGCGCGAAGACGAACACCTTCACCTTTACAGCAGCGGAAAGCCATTCCGGGCACCAGTACCGCTGCGGCGTGTCAAACGGACAAGGGACGACGTATACCAGGACTGCTACAGTTACCGTAAGGCCGAAGATCACCACCCAGCCCACATCCAAAGTGACGGTGGCTGAAGGCGGGACAGTTAAACTTACCGTGGCCGCTAAAGGCACAAATCTTAAGTATCAGTGGCAGTACCGCAACTCTTCCACAGATACATGGAAGAACAGCACCATGGCCTGCGCGAAGACGAATACCTTTACCTTTACGGCAGCCATAAACCATTCGGGACACCAGTACCGCTGCGGCGTATCAAACGGCAAAGGCACGACCTACACAAATACATCGACCGTGACCGTGACACCGAAGATCACAAAACAGCCGAGTACCAGTGTGACAGTAGCCCTGGGAAATACGGTAAAACTGGTAACGGCAGCCACAGGAACGAATGTGACCTATCAGTGGCAGTACCGTAATTCTTCTTCGGACACCTGGAAGAACAGCACCATGGCCTGCGCGAAGACCACGACCTTCAGTTTTACGGCAGCGGAGAGCCATTCCGGTCATCAGTATCGCTGTGCGATATCCAACGGGAAAGGCACAGCTTATACAAATACCACGACGGTAACCGTGACACCGAAGATCACGACACAGCCAAAGGATGTGCTGCTGGCCATAGACAGTACCGTGAAGCTGACTGTCGCAGCGAATGGGACTAATCTAACTTACCAGTGGCAGTACAGGAACTCCTCTACAGACAGCTGGAAGAACAGCACCATGGCCTGCGCAAAAACTGCGATATTTAGTTTTAAGGCTGCAGAGAGCCATTCCGGTCATCAGTACCGGTGCCTGATCTCTAATGGCAAAGGAACGGCTTATTCGAATGCTGCGACGGTTACGGTGAGACCGCTGATCACGACCCAGCCGAAAGATACGACCGTATCGAAGGGCGCGACAGTGAAACTGACCGTGGCAGCGAAAGGAACGAACCTGACTTACAAGTGGCAGTACCGGAATTCTTCTACAGACAGCTGGAAGAACAGCACCATGGCCTGCGCGAAGACGAATACCTTCAGCTTCACCGCAGCGGCCAGCCACTCCGGACATCAGTACCGGTGTGCGGTATCGAACGGAAAAGGAACGACCTATACAAAAGAAGCAACAGTGACAGTGAAGTAAAAGAAGTGAAATAAAGAAAAAAACGGGGCTGCCGTACTTAGTGCGGCAGCCCCGTTCTTTTGTTTGTTTTTTAAGCTTACTTCCAGTAGTGTTCGATGATCTCTGCGTTCTCATCCAGTCCCAGGATCTCTCTCACCAGTTCGTCG
>CACZSO010000246.1 GCA_902783795.1 uncultured Eubacteriales bacterium | reverse complement strand
TCCGTTAATTATCTCCGGACAGTCCGGAAAATCCACCCAGTTGTATGAAGTCTGCGATACATTGGCCAAACGGCTTATCCGTGGTGAAAACCTGGTGGAAAAATCCAAAATGGATATCATCATGGGGGAAGAGGTTGAGGAATCCGGCGATTTCCAGATTAATGAAAAGGAAAAAGTGGTCAACCTGACAGCCCAGGGTATTGAGAAGGTCGAAAAATTCTTCCAGATTGAAAACTATGCGGATCCGGAAAACCTGGAACTGCAGCATAACATGCAGCTGGCCCTTAGGGCTAACTATATCATGTTCCGGGACCAGGACTATGTGGTGAAAGATAATGAAGTCCTGATCGTGGATGAATTTACCGGCCGTATCATGCCGGGCCGCCGGTATTCAGACGGCCTGCATCAGGCTATCGAAGCGAAGGAACACGTGAAGGTGAACCGGGAGTCGAAAACATTGGCGACCATTACCTTCCAGAACTTCTTTAATAAATACGAGAAGAAATGCGGCATGACCGGTACCGCATTGACAGAAGAGACAGAATTCCGGAATATCTACGGTATGGACGTGGTGGAGATCCCCACGAACGTCCCGGTCATCCGTAAGGATCTGGACGATGCGGTCTATAAGACGAAAGCAGAAAAATATAAAGCTGTCGTTGAGGAAGTGAAGCGGGCACATGCCACCGGACAGCCGGTGCTGGTGGGTACCATCACCATCGAAGTATCCGAACTTTTATCCCAGATGCTCCGCCGGGAAGGCATTAAGCATAACGTACTGAACGCGAAGTATCATGAGATGGAAGCGGAGATCGTTTCCCAGGCAGGCCGCAAGAACGCCGTGACCATCGCCACGAACATGGCCGGCCGTGGTACAGATATCAAACTGGGCGGCACGAATTCCTTTGTCCAGGACGGACAGGAACTGACGAACAGCCGCAAGGAAGAGGATATTTTACAGGAAAGAGAAGAAGTAAGAGCTCTGGGCGGTTTAAAGATCATCGGCACAGAACGGCACGAAGCCCGGCGTATCGATAACCAGCTGCGCGGCCGTTCCGGACGTCAGGGCGACCCCGGCGAAACCCGGTTCTACATCTCCTTAGAGGATGACCTGATGCGTCTTTTCGGCGGCGAACGGATGCTGTCCATGTTTAATGCCCTGGGTGTCCGGGAAGGAGAGCAGATCGAGCATAAGATGCTTTCCTCTGCCATTGAAAAAGCCCAGAAGCGGATCGAGTCAAATAACTATTCTATCCGTGAAAACCTGCTGAAATATGACGAAGTCATCAATGAGCAGCGGGAGATCATCTACAAGGAACGCCGCCAGGTTCTGGATGGTGAATCCATGCGTGATGTGGTCATGAAGATGGTCACGGACGTGTCAGATGCCGCGGTGAACCGTACCATCAATGAGGACCAGTCGCCGGATGAGTGGGATCTGCAGGAGATGAATCTGGAGCTTACCCAGAATATCCCCATGGAGCCTGTGAAGCTTACGGAAAGTGAGCTGAAAGGCATGAATAAGAATAAGCTCAGCCATATGATCAAGGAACGGGCTATCAAGCTGTACGAAGCGAAGGAAGCCGAGTTCCCGGATCTGGAACAGATGCGTGAACTGGAGCGGGTGGTGCTGCTGCGTGTCATCGACCGGCACTGGATGGACCACATCGACGATATGGACCAGCTGAGGCAGGGCATAGGCCTGCAGGCTTACGGCAACCGTGACCCCCTGACAGAATACCGGATGGCGGGCTTTGATATGTTCAATGATATGATGGCGGGTATCCGTGAAGACACGGTGCGTTCCATCTATAATGCCCGGGTGGAGCGGCCGGAAGAGCGCCAGATGGTAGCGAAGATCACCGGTACGAACAAAGATGATACAAAGGTGAAGAAACCCACAAAACGTGCCACGGCTAAGATCTATCCGAATGATCCCTGCCCCTGTGGATCCGGAAAGAAATACAAGAACTGCCACGGCAGACCCGGCGCCGGCCCCCTGCCGGCTTGATAGCCAGACTGCCGATGTAAAGTTCTTATGATAGCATTTGCAGAAATATAGTATTGACCGGAAAAGAATAAAGGAGCCGGACTCATGGTTGAATTTGACCAGTATAAATACACATTGTCCCAGTATGCGGAGCCGATGAAGGAATTAAAGAGCGCGCTGCAGCTGGACCAGAAAAAAGAACAGATCGCGGAGCTTTCCATGTACATGGAAGACCCCAACTTCTGGAATGATCCGGAGAAATCCGGAGAGATCACAAAGAAGCTGAAAAACCTCCAGGATACAGTGAAAGTGTTCAATGGCCTGGAGCAGCAGTTTGAAGATATCGAGACCCTGATCGAAATGGGGATCGAAGCGGAAGACAGCGCTCTTCTGGAAGAAGTGGCGGCAGAGCTGGAAGACTTTAAGGAAAAGTTCGATGATCTGCGCACCACCACCTTGCTGTCTGATGAATTCGATCATAACGATGCGATCCTGAAACTGAATGCCGGCGCGGGCGGCACTGAAGCCTGCGACTGGGCGGGCATGCTGTACCGCATGTACACCCGCTGGGCAGAAAAGAAGGGCTACAGCAGAGAAGTCCTGGATTATCTGGACGGCGATGAAGCGGGCATCAAATCCGTGACCATCCAGATCACCGGTGAGAATGCCTATGGCTACCTTCGCTCTGAGCACGGGGTCCACCGTCTGGTCAGGATATCGCCCTTTAACTCTGTAGGCAAACGCATGACCTCTTTTGTAGGCTGCGATATCATGCCGGTCATCACCCAGTCAGTGGAAGTGGAGATCAAGGACGATGACCTGAAGATCGATGTGTATCGTTCCTCAGGCGCCGGCGGCCAGCACATTAATAAGACCTCGTCGGCAGTGCGTATCACCCACATCCCCACCGGGATCGTGGTGGCCTGCCAGAATGAGCGGTCTCATTTCCAGAACCTGGATAAGGCCATGGAAATGCTGAAGGCGAAGCTGTATCTCTTAAAGAAAGAGGAGAATGAGCGGGAACTTTCCAATATCCGCGGCGAAGTCATGGAGAACGGCTGGGGCTCCCAGATCCGTTCCTATGTGTTCCAGCCCTACACCATGGTGAAGGACCTTCGGACCGGGGAAGAGACCGGAAATATCCAGGCAGTCATGGACGGCGCCCTGGATCCTTTTATGAACGCGTATCTTAAGTGGATCCACCGGGATACGACGAATGAGACGTAATTTTTTATGATAAAGATAATAGAAACCTTCTCTCCCGAGGAGACCTTTGCCCTGGGAAAATGCATGGGGATGGAGGCCTCTCCGGGAGAAATTCTCTGCCTTGACGGGGACCTGGGCACAGGAAAGACCGTTTTTACCAAGGGCTTTGCCGAGGGCCTGGGGGTGCAGGACGATGTGGTCTCCCCTACCTTTACCATTATCCGTGAATACGAGACCGGCCGTCTTCCTTTGTATCATTTTGATGTCTACCGGATCGGGGATGTGGATGAGATGGATGAGCTGGGTTATGAGGATTATTTCTTCGGAAACGGTGTGACCCTTATCGAATGGGCCTCCCTGATCCAGGAACTCATCCCGGAAACGGCCATTATCCTGACCATTGAAAAAGATCCGGAAAAAGGGGATGACTACCGCCGGATCACCCTAAAGCCTTCCCCTTGAGGGGAAGGTGTCTGCATAGCAGACGGATGAGGTGTCCTAAAAAACTATAAAGTGAAACATACCTATGAAGATCTTATCCATAGAAAGCGCTTCTTTAGCAGCTTCTGCGGCGCTTATCGAGGATGATGTACTCCTGGCGGAGTGCACATCGAATTACAAAAAAACACATTCTGAAACCCTTCTCCCCATGATCCATGAGGTGATGGAGATGGCCGGTACGAAGCCGGAAGAGCTGTCGGCCATTGCCGTATCCTCCGGTCCCGGTTCTTTCACAGGCCTCAGGATCGGCGCGGCCACGGCGAAGGGGCTGGCCTATGCTCTGGATATTCCTGTGATCCCCGTGCCTACTCTGGATGCCATGGCTTACGGCTGTTTTGGCTCCTCTTTTCTTCTGATGCCCTTTATGGATGCCAGGAGAAACCAGGTGTATGCCGGTATCTATGAGTTTGAGGGGGACCGCTTTTTAGTCCGGAAAAGCTCCTTTGCAGAAGACCTGGGCTTGGCGGTGGAAGAGACGAAGAAACTGTCTAAGGAGACAGGAAAACAGATCCTGTTCTTAGGAGATGGGATCACCACCCTGAAAGATAAACTGACTGCACTGATGCCGGAAGGTCTTATGATGGCGCCGGTGTCTCAGCGTTTTCAGCGGGCTTCTTCCGTAGGCGCATTGGCGTTCCAGTTGTACGCCCAAGGGATTTATGAGCGTGCGGAGACCTTCCTGCCGGTGTATTTACGGAAATCCCAGGCAGAACGGGAACGGGAGGCCATGGGCCTTTCCACCGAAGGAGAAATGACGTGATCATCCGGCCCATGAAAGAAGAAGACTTAAAGGATGTACACCAGATAGAACAGGCCTCCTTTACCATGGCCTGGTCTTATGAAAGCTTTCAGGAAGTGCTGGAGACTTCTTACCGTTACTATATCGTTGCAGAAGAAGAGGGGCAGATCCTGGGCTTTGCGGGCATGAGTCTTATCGTGGACGAAGCGGACATAGAAAACATTGCCGTATCCAGAGAACATCGGAGGCGGGGGCTGGGAAGAGAGCTGCTCAGAGCTTTAAAGACCCGGGCCATGGAGCAGGAAATGAGTGTTATGTTTCTGGAAGTCCGGGTCTCGAATACGCCTGCTGTCTGCCTTTATGAGAGTGAAGGCTTTGTACCGGTGGGACGCCGGAAGGATTATTATGAAGCGCCCCGCGAGGATGCGCTTCTGTATGCTTTGAAACTGTAAAGGTGTTTTATGATCGATGTCTGTCTATTGGGAACGGGCGGCATGATGCCGCTTCCCTACCGCTATCTTACCTCCCTGCATCTTAGGTATAATGGTTCGTCGCTTTTGATCGACTGCGGCGAAGGAACGCAGATGGCGCTGAGGAAGGCCGGGCTCTCCCCGAATCCCATCGATATCATCTGTTTTACCCATTATCACGGCGATCACATATCAGGGCTGCCGGGCCTGCTTTTATCCATGGGAAATGCGGAACGGAAAGAGCCGCTGACCCTGATCGGCCCTAAGGGTCTTGCGCGTGTCGTGAATGCCTTGCGGGTCATTGCGCCGGAGCTTCCTTTTGAACTGGATTTTCGGGAATACTCGGAGAATACCGCGGACTTTGAAGTGAAGGGTTATGTGATCCATGCCTTCCGTGTGAATCATAATGTGCCCTGTTTCGGCTATACTGTCAGTGTAAAACGGCTGGGCCTTTTTGATCCGGAAAAGGCGAAAGCGAACCAGGTGCCTTTAAAATTCTGGAACCGGCTGCAGCATGGCGCTGAGGTCCAGGAGGACGATGTGCTCTACACGCCGGATATGGTCATGGGACCGGAGCGCAAGGGGCTGAAGCTGGCTTATGTGACAGATACGCGGCCCACTCCGGCGATCACGGAAAATGCGAAAGATGCGGACCTTCTGATCCTGGAAGGTATGTACGGGGATATGGAAAAGCTGCCCCGGGTAAAAGAACACAAACATATGATGATGCAGGAAGCCGCCCAGATCGCGAAGGAGGCTGAAGCGAAAGAACTGTGGCTCACCCATTATTCGCCGGCGGTCATGCATCCGGAAAATTATGAAAAGGAACTGAAGGAGATCTTTCCTGCACTTACCGTCCCCAGAGACGGAATGTGTACGGAATTGAACTTTGAAGACTGATGGAAGATAAGCTGATACTTGCAATTGAATCATCCTGCGATGAGACGGCAGCGGCTGTTGTGAAAAACGGGCGCGGAGTCTTATCTAATGTGATTTCTTCCCAGATCGCGCTGCATACCTTATATGGCGGCGTGGTGCCGGAGATCGCTTCCCGGAAACATGTGGAAAAGATCATCCCGGTGATCCATGAAGCCTTAAAAGAAGCACAGGTAAAGAAAGAAGAACTGGACGCCATCGCCGTGACTTACGGTCCGGGGCTGGTGGGAGCCCTGTTAGTGGGGGTGAATGCAGCCAAGGCCATGGCTTTTGCTTTAGATAAGCCCCTGATAGGGGTCCATCACATAGAAGGCCATGTAGCGGCTAACTTTATCGAACATCCAGACCTGGAGCCGCCTTTTGCCTGTCTGGTAGTTTCCGGCGGGCACACGCATCTCATAGAAGTACTGGACTATGGTCATTTCAATATCATAGGCCATACCCGGGACGATGCTGCCGGCGAGGCTTTTGACAAGGTGGCCAGGGCCATTGGCCTGGGCTATCCCGGCGGTCCGAAGATCGATAAGAAGGCGAAGGAAGGGAATCCCGAAGCCATTCCTTTCCCGAAGGCCAAAGTGAATGATGCGCCTTATGATTTCAGTTTCAGCGGTCTGAAGTCCGCTGTGCTGAATTACCTAAATCACGCAAAGATGGCCGGGGAAACGGTGAACGATGCAGACCTGGCTGCTTCTTTCCAGAAGGCTGTAGTCGATGTATTGACAGAACACAGCATGGCTTTTGTGAAAGAAAGAGGTTATAAAAAGTTTGCGGCAGCGGGAGGCGTTGCTTCAAATTCCGCGCTGAGAGCTTCTCTGGAAAATGCCTGCAGGAAAGCGGGTGTGGACTTTTATGTGCCATCCCCCATCCTCTGTACGGATAATGCGGCTATGATCGGCTGCGCGGGATATTATGAGTTCCTGAAGGGAGCCAGGGCCGGGCTGGATCTGAACGCCGTGCCGAATCTTAAGCTGGGAGAACGCTGATGTTTAAAAAGATATTGACCTTGATCTTGGTTTCCATGGTGCCGCTCATCGAATTAAGGGGTGCCATGCCTATTGCCGTCAGCATGGGCTTTGATACCGGCTGGAAGTTTGTGGGGGCGCTGGCGCTATGCGTGGCTGCCAATATGATCCCGGTGCCGTTTATTTATTTCTTTGCGCGGAAAGTCCTGGAATGGGGGAAGGAAAAGAAAGGCGTCTTTGGCCGTTTCTGCACCTTCTGTCTGGAACGGGGCCACAAGGGCGGCGAGAAACTGATGAAAAAAGCGGGCAAAGGCCTGTTCTGGGCGCTTTTCCTCTTCGTGGGGATCCCCCTGCCTGGCACCGGAGCCTGGACAGGGACATTGGCGGCATCCATCCTGGACATGGGCTTTAAGAAAAGCGTACTGGCCGTGGTGGCCGGTGTGGTTTTGGCCGGCATCATCATGGGTGTGGGGAGCGTGATCTTTAAAGGACTGTTCTTTTAACGGGAGGCTCGCATGGGAAAGACAGCTGCACTGATCCTGGCCGCAGGGAAATCGCTGCGCATGCAGCAGGCAGTGCCTAAACAGTTTATGATCGTTAAGGGTAAGCCCCTGTTTATATACAGTGTGGAAGCCTATCTTAACGAGGTGGACCTTACGGTAGTCGTCACTAATGAAGATGCGGTCGGAGACACGAAACAGATGTTAGAAGAAGCCGGTCTTGACGGTCTTGTGCCGGTGATCTCCGGCGGCGAAGAACGCTATGATTCCTCTTATCAGGGGATTCTTTATGTGGAAAAAATGGGCGGCTTTGATACGGTCATGATCCATGACGCTGCCCGGGCTTTCATAACCGCCGATGTGATCGCAGAGGCCCGCCGGATGGCGGAATCACAAGGGACAGCCGTAGCGGCGGTGCCTTTAAAGGACACAGTGAAAGTGGCTGATGAGAAGGGGAGGGTGCTGGATACGCCGGACCGGCGGACTCTGTACGCTGTACAGACGCCCCAGGCCTTTTCATTGTCCCTGATCAAAGAAGCCTACCGGCGTTTCTTTGAAGCCAGGGAAAAGGATCCGTCCCTCACTGTAACAGATGATGCTTCGGTGGTGGAGCGTTTTACGGATCATGAAGTGATGCTCACAGCCGGTTCCTACGGGAACGTGAAGATCACTACGGCAGAAGACCTGAAATGGCTCTGACGGAAATTTACTTCCGGAAATGCGGATTTGGAATTGACAAAAGAACACAAGTGTTTTATGCTGAACAGGACCAGAAAAAATAACAGGGACAGACGGGGAAGGATCTCCGGTCCGTGCCCTTCATCATTGATAGATTAGAAAGGTACGACCATGGGTGTATTTGGCGGCGGGGCTGATATAGGCATTGACTTAGGAACAGCCAGCATTTTAGTATATATTAACGGGAAGGGCGTAGTTTTAAAAGAGCCCTCCGTAGTAGCTTATGACAGTAATACGAACGAGATCCGGGCCATCGGTGAAGAGGCGCGGCTGATGATCGGCAGGACACCGGGTAATATCAAGGCCGTTCGGCCCCTTAGGCAGGGCGTGATCTCAGATTACACCATTACAGAGAAAATGATCCGGTACTTCATACAGAAAGCCCTGGGAAAGCGGACCTTCCGCCGGCCCAGGATCTGTGTGTGCGTACCTTCCCATATCACAGAAGTTGAAAGAAAGGCTGTAGAAGACGCCACCATCAATGCCGGCGCCCGGGAGGTCTTTATTATAGAAGAACCGGTGGCAGCAGCCATCGGCGCCGGGATCGATATTTCGAAACCGGCCGGTAATATGATCGTGGATATCGGCGGCGGTACCACGGATGTGGCAGTGATCTCTTTAGGCGGCACGGTGGTCTCTGATTCCCTGAAAGTGGCCGGAGATGACTTTGACGATGCTATCGTCCGGTATATGAGGCGGAAGCATAATCTGCTGATCGGCGAGCGGACAGCAGAAGAGATCAAGATCAAGATCGGTACCTGCTATCCCAGGGAAGAAGAGATGACACTGGATGTCAGAGGCCGGAACCTGGTGACAGGCCTTCCGAAGACCGTGACCATCACCTCTGATGAGACCTTGGAGGCGCTGCAGGAATCCGCGAATAAGATCGTTGATATGGTACATTCGGTGCTGGAAAAGACACCGCCGGAACTGGCTGCAGATATTGCAGACAGAGGCATCGTCATGACCGGCGGCGGCTCCTTGCTGTACGGCATGGAGAAGCTTATTGAGGAGCGTACTTCTATTTCCACGATGATCGCAGAAGACCCCATGAACTGCGTAGCCATCGGCACCGGCAAATACATCGAATTCATCAACGAAAACGGCTACACCGACTAACCCCACCCTTAGATAAAAAGCCTTCCCCTCTGGGGAAGGTGGCCCGAAGGGCCGGATGAGGC
>CACZSO010000245.1 GCA_902783795.1 uncultured Eubacteriales bacterium | reverse complement strand
GGATTTGCTGCCGGCTGTGATAAAAGAATGGATCAAGGAACAGAATCAATGAACTGAAAAACAGATGCCGCCGGGAAAGCCGGCGGCATCTGTTTTTCAGTGGATATGAGATGATTAGTGCCATGAATATGCTGATCTATATAAAACGACTATAATTTATCGTAAATCAATAAATTATAGTTGACAAGCAGATATGAAAGTGATAAGATAAGGCTCATGAAGGACTGCCGTGAATATATTATATAAAATAGTTTGAAAGGCAGACACCGGAAAATGATTATGCCGGAAGAAATATTGTTCGGAACAGAAGACACAGAAAAAGAAACATTACAAAGAAACGGGGCAGCTGGCCGGCCTTTCCGCGAGGCGTTCATGACCATTCTGGTTTTTCTGGGGCTGACGGTTCTTGTCTGGCAGGCAGCGGGAGTTCTTAGAAAAGAATCTCTGGCAGAATGCAGAGATGAGCAGCTGTTGATCCTCTTTGATGATGAAGTAAAGGCGGATTGTATAATCTTGAATGAGTACTATGAGCTTCCCTGTAAGGCAGAAGTGTTCCTGGAGAAAGGATGGATGATCGCCGACCTGATCGAGGCACATAAAAGAGCGCAGTACGTGCTGACGTACAAAAACATGAAGATCCGATGCGACATCGTCAATATGAGTAACGAGAGCATATCGGTCTCAGAGGGGCTGGCAGTCCGTATTCAGATCTATGGCGGTGAGGGGAATATGGCGGTGATCAGAAAAGGCGTCAATCTGTCAACACCGGCACGGAGGATCAGAACATTGCTGACAGAGGCTGAAGAATCATCCGGCACTTTTTCTGTCTGCAGTGATAATGTAGAGTATATCAGAATATGCCCGGATAGAAAAAGTAAGACTAATGAAATTACGATCAGTGCCTGGAGTGAAGAAAAAATCAATGAATATCCTGACCAAAAAAGCAGGAATAATCAGTAGAATGATCGGAAAGTGACAGGGCGGTATGGGATCAGTATTGACAATATTCATCTGTTTGGGAGGAGCGGTCATTATCACGGGGATCGAGTTTGTGGGTCTGGTCAGGACACTAAGCCAAAATGCACCGGACAGGAACAGTCAGTTGTTTTTCTGTGCAGCGGATATGATGGGGGTGTGGATAGCCATCATTGGAATGCTGCTGCTTTTTAAATTCCTGAATGTCGAAACGGATCAGGAATGGTTCGTTCAGCTCTATGAGAAGCACATTCATACGCCGGTGGCAGGGGAGCATAAGGCCACGGTGATTGTTTTTGCATCCTTAAGTGTCATAGCTCCCTTACTTCTGAATCTGATCGGGAGAAGGGCTGTTCCGCCGCTGATTTCTGTGATCCTGATGGCAGTGACTTACGCAGGCTTTGCCATGGAAGTGCTGCTGTCCCTCCAGATATCGTATCATTGGCTGATTTTTGCGAATATTTTCATGATGGACGTAAGAGCTATCCTGAACGCGATCCGGAATTTCCGGGAGCATCACCGGGAAAGGACAGTGTATAAAAGTCGGGTACTGAACTATATACAGGAGGTGTTCTATACATCGTCCTCCTGGCCGGTGCTGGCACTTCTGTTCCTGCTTCCGGTTATAGGGGTGACTGTCTGGATACTGACGCTTTTCGGCCAGGCGCCGGATGCGGCTATCCGGGCATTTACAGAAACAGCAGATTGGCGGCTTTCCGAAAAGATTGCGCCGCCGGAGCTCTTTTATGATGAGCATTATCTGTGTACAGTGGCAGCGGGCGGACATAAAAAGATCGTAAGACCTTTACGAAAAGGCATACGGCACGGACATCCGGTCGTGGTGAACCGGCAGCTTCAGATCGCCAATGCCTTTGAGCAGATCCTGGAGGAGAGAACACCGCGTCTGCACCGGGCGGTACGGGGCTTTTATGATAAATACGGCTTTCCCATAGCCCGGCTGATCCGTTCGAAAGCGGCCGCCGATGTGGTTTATATCCTGATGAAGCCCCTGGAATGGCTGTTTCTGCTGGTGCTGTATCTGACAGACACAAAGCCGGAGAACCGTATAGCTATTCAGTATACCGGGAAGAAGATGCAGGATGTCCTGTAAACTGGCACTCATCTCATTATTAAAAAATCCAAAACGGAGGTTTTGTATGAAACAGCAATCTTTGTCAAAATGGCTAAGGATCATTCTGGCGGGTACCGGAATCTGCGGCCTGATTATCTACTTTTATATCTTACCGGACTGGGGAAAATCATTGGCTGATCATTATCCTGAGTTTTCTGGCGCTTACTGGCCATGGCTTATCTTCTTGTGGCTGACGGCTGTTCCGTGTTACATTGTCCTGTTTTTGGGATGGAAAATTGCCGGGAACATCGGGAAAGACCGGTCCTTTTCAGCGGAAAATGCTGATCTGCTGAAATGGATCTCCTGGCTGGCAGGAGGAGATACATTGTTCTTTTTTGTGGGCATTATGGTGCTCTGGTTCCTGAATATGAATCATCCGGGCATAGTCCTTCTGGCCATGGTGGTCGTATTTGCAGGTATTGCCGTAACGGTCGCCGCTGCCTCACTTTCACATCTGGTGAGCAGAGCTGCTGATCTGCAGGAGCAGAGCGATCTGACCATCTGAGGGAGGAAGAGTATGGAAGGCGAAATTATTTTCAACATAGATGTGATGCTGGCGAAACGGAAAATGCGCGTATCTGACCTGGCAGACCAGGTCGGCATCACCCTGACAAATATGTCCATCCTGAAGACCGGCAAGGCGAAGGCCATCAAGATATCTACCCTCGCGAAGATCTGCGAGGCCCTGGACTGCCAGCCGGGCGATATCCTGGAATACCGGCCGGTGGGTAAATAAACGCGGAATAGAACCTGAATTTATGTATGATAAGGGAGCTTCTATAGAATTTACTGATGCGTTGATACAGGGGGATCTGGAAGCTGTCCGCAGATGCCCCAAGGCTGATCTGCATAATCATTTTGTGTTGGGCGGAAGCCGGCATTATCTGCGTGAATACTCCGGAAGGGATATTCAGCCGATCACAAGATATCCTGATTTTCGATTCTGATGTATCCAAAGAGTATCTTCGGCTGTATCAATGCGGCTGCCTTAACGTAAGAGGAATTGGATGATATTCGAAAGAACGGATTGAAAAAGATTGAGCCCTGCACCGCAGCAGCCATTAATTGACAAAAGAAATACCGGCCTGTTATTTTACAGCAGACCGGTATTCTTTATGCCAACATGATCAGACAAATGCCCACATAAAATTTGCTTCATAATTCTTTATGAGCAGCTGCCTTTTCAGG
>CACZSO010000244.1 GCA_902783795.1 uncultured Eubacteriales bacterium | reverse complement strand
TCCCATGCCCTGAAGTTCTTTAACAGAATGCTGGGTGGGTTTGGATTTATGTTCTTCGGATCCGCTGAGCCAGGGCACTAATGTCACGTGGATAAACAGGCTGTTCTCGCGGCCCACCTCCAGTGAGATCTGACGTACAGCTTCTATAAAGGGCTGTGATTCAATATCACCGATCGTACCGCCTATCTCTGTTATGACCACATCAGCTTCCGTCTTTTTACCGACACTATAAACGAATTCCTTGATCTCATTCGTAATATGAGGAATTACCTGGACCGTGGAGCCCAGGTATTCTCCCCGGCGCTCTTTATTCAATACATTCCAGTATACTTTACCTGTCGTCAGATTTGAAAACTTGTTCAGATCCTCATCGATGAAACGTTCATAATGACCCAGATCCAGGTCAGTCTCAGCCCCATCCTCTGTGACATAGACTTCGCCATGCTGATAAGGGCTCATGGTTCCCGGATCCACATTGATATAAGGATCCAATTTCTGTGCAGCGACTTTCAGGCCCCGCGCTTTTAACAGCCGTCCAAGGGAAGCTGCTGTTATGCCTTTCCCAAGTCCGGAAACCACTCCTCCGGTGACAAAGATATATTTCGTCATCTTCTCACACTCCTTCACTTCATTTAAACATACATTGGCTGGTTTTCAGATCATTCCGGAACCACAAAAATGATCCCTTCGATCCGGATGAGAGCCTGTAAGTGTCTATCTTCAACTCTGGTCAACAATGTAGCATTGACCACACAAATGACCGCGGTAAGTATTCCTCCGAAATAGAATCCATAGCCCAAAGCCACACCTATGGTCGCGGTGGCCCACATACCTGCTGCCTGGTAAGACCTGCTATCGTATTATTATTCCTGACTTAATTTCTGCCGGCTGTTACATCAGCCGGATGGTCTTTATCTCAAATCCTCTGAAAGATAAGGATAATTCACTGTCTTTAACAGGTATCTCTTCCTGAATATTCTCCAGCATATCGCATGAAAAAGCTTTATTCACAGGGATATTGATCCTGATTTTTCCTGTGCAGGCTGCCTGTTTTGCTTCATAAGCCCGCAGGATAAGACCATTTCCGTCTTCGGCAGGTTTTACCGTATCTATGATGATGTTTTCCTGATCCACATTAAATGCACTGAAGCTGTCCCTCACACCAGGCAGGACCGCAGAAGGCACATTCAGAGAAAGACCCTGCCGTACTACATCAGAGGTACTGAAACTGCCCTCCCAGGCTGTAAAAGCATAGGTAAAGTGATGCACACCGTTATCCGCACGCATTTCCGGACTTGCTGCTGCTCTCAGCAGAGTCAGTTCCAGGGCATTATCATTCATGCTGATACCGTATTTGCAGTCATTCAATACAGCCACACCGTGAGATTCGTCTGCCAATGCCGTGTAGCGATGATTGCAGACTTCGAACCGGTCTTTATCATACTGACGGCTCCGGTGAGTCGGCCGTTTCACATAACCAAACTGCATCTCATTGATACCTTCAGTAGCATAAACATCCGCCGGGAAGGAAACCTTTAACAGCCGGTGCAGTTCCTTCCAGTCTATCTCAGTGTCAAATTCCAGCCGGGTGCTGTCAACTGCCAGGCTGATCCTCTGGGAGATCTTTGAGTTAAGGATGGTTCCCTGAACTCTTACCGCTGCCACAAGACCATCGCCTTCCGCTTCTGCCGTGAGAGATACTGCTCCGGTGATCTCCTGAAGGCTGTAGTTTGAATCAATATCCCAGGCATCAAAAGTACGGGGGACATCTTTGTATACCATGAAATGGTTCATAGGTGAAGATGCAAACTCACGGTTGCTTTCTTTAAGCACATATTCTGTGACTTCACCATTACGGCTCACTACGGCGCGGACCTTGCTGTTTTCTAATACAAAACCAGCCGATGTTTCTGTCACAGATGCCGGTTTTTGATCAGCTGCAGCAGCATAAGTTCCTGAAGCAGCCGGGACTAAAGATACCGTTCCCATGGCCGGTATTTCCACGAGAGCCCTCACTTCCCCTTCCATCCCTCTGTCCACCGGGACTGCATTTCCTTCTTTTGTTTCAGCACCATCCGCAAAGATTTCCGGCAAAAAGACCACTTCTTTCCGCGGGAAGCTTAAGGAATTGAACACCGTCACACCTTCTTTTGCTTCGCTGTCTTTTTCCTTTGGAATCATTGAGTTCTGAGCTTCTTCCGTCAGCTCCCTGCTCTTACGTATGACTTCTCCGACCCGTTTTCTGGCTTCTTCATAGATGATGCCGATGCCGGAGCCCGGCAGGATATCATGGAACTGGTGAAGCAGGACTTCTTTCCAGAGGGCTTCATTTCTTTCCTTCGGGAATTCATATGATGCCATATAAGATGCCAGGCTTCCCCAGAGTTCCAGCTCCCGAAGGGCAAGTTCCGATTTCCGGTTATTTTTCTTTATGGCTGCCTGACTGGTATAGGTGCCGCGATGAGCCGTAAAATAAAGCTCGCCGGACCAGGTATTCACCGGCTTTCCCTCTGCCTCAAGGTCATGGAAGAACTCATTTGGACCGGCCATTACCGTCCGGGGACTCCCCTCCAGGTCTTTCTGGCGTTCCAGGTATTCTATATAGTCGCGGGAAGGACCGCCGCCTCCATCCCCGTACCCAAAGGGGATCAAAAAGGCATCCAGATTCTCAAACTGTCTTCTGTCTTCCCAGACTTTATGAAGTTCAGCCGGATCTGTCGTATAAGTATAACTCGTAGGGAGGAAGGAGATCACTTCACTTCCGTCTATGCCCCGCCAGTTAAAATAATGATAGGGGAAATCCTCGCCCTCATTATAGGACCAGAAGATCTTCTGTGTTACCAGATAACGCACTCCGGTACCCACAAGGATCTGAGGCAGCGCGCCGGTATATCCGAAGGTATCCGGAAGCCACAGCACTTCACTGTCCACGTCAAAGACTTCTTTATAGTATTTCTTTCCGTAAAGGATCTGGCGGATCAACGCCTCGCCGCCGGACATATTCGTATCCGGTTCCACCCACATGGCACCTTCCGGGATCCACTGTCCCTTTTTCGCGGCTTCCACGATAGCGTCAAAAAGTTCAGGATAATACTTGCGGCACATCTCATAGGCCGCCGGCTGGCTCTGGATATATTTATACTCAGGATACAGGTCTGTCAGCCTCAATTGCGCCGCAAAGGTCCTGGCTGTCTTGCGGTAGGTCTCATGCATGGGCCACAGCCAGGCCAGGTCCAGATGCGCATTTCCCACGGCATAGAATTTCGGGGCGGTGGAACCATTGACGGCTTCCAGAACAGGTTTCAAGACCTCTCTTGCCTTTTTATAATCAGCGATCCTGCCTTCTTCTTCCTGTTCAAAATCCACGGTCAATGTGAACTTTTTCAAGGCTTCGGCGATCTTGACTGCTCTCAGGCTTTTCTCGTCGATCACATCAAAAAGCGACTTCAGGGTCATCACGTCCATGTAGAGCTGGTACGCATCCTCGTTCCATATCCCATAGGTGCAGCATCCTAAAGTCCGTCTTTTCCCCTCTGTCTCCGGATCTTCATAAGCTCCGGGAAGCACCGGTCCTGTAGCACAGCCTCCTATATTAGGATAATATTGGCCTGCATAGACCTCCATGACCAGATCAAAAACTTCTCCTGCTTCGGCGCAGGTGGTCAGAATATTATCGGAATAATAATGATGGGCTTCACTTACCCAATCTGCGCGGTAAGTACCAAAAGCCTTTCCATTGACAAAAAGGGTGGATTCTCCCTGGGGTTCCAGCTTCATGACCACCCATTTGCCCGCTGCCTCACCAGGCAGAACGATTCTGCCCTTCATCCAGCAATATTCATACAGGCTCCCCCAGGTAAATCCCGGAGAAACCGGTTCAAAACTATGTGACAAAGCTTCTTCCAGAGACAGCTGTTCAAAAGTCTGAAAAGCTTCCAGCGATATCTCCCCTAAAGGACGGTAAAGATCATCTTTTAATGTACGTATCCAATGTGAAAGCCTGCCCCGCCATTCTGAATGCATTACGTGTTCCATTCTTACTCCTCTATCGATCTCTGATCCTTATTCCCACTCCACTGTTGCCGGAGGTTTTGATGATATATCATAGACTACTCTGGAGATCCCGCTGATCTCGTTTGTGATACGGCTGCTGGCTTTCTCCAGCACTTCATAAGGAAGCCGGGTCCATTCTGCAGTCATAAAATCATCCGTGGACACGGCCCTTAAAGCCACCGTATACCCATAAGTCCGGGCATCACCCATCACTCCCACGGTATGCGTATCCGTCAGGACTGCAAAGTACTGATCCGGCATAACATCCAGATGAGCCTTATCTATCTCCTCCCGGAAGATCGCATCCGCCTCCTGAAGCATCCGGGCCTTATCTTCTGTAATCTCACCCATGATCCGCACAGCCAGGCCGGGACCCGGGAATGGCTGCCGGAATACGATTTCCTTAGGAAGCCCCAGCATCAGCCCTACACTTCTCACTTCATCCTTAAAGAAATCCTTCAGCGGTTCTACCAGCTCATCGAAGGAAATAACATCAGGAAGTCCGCCCACATTGTGGTGGCTTTTTATGACCGCCGATGCGCCTTTGCCGCTTTCGATGACATCAGGATAAATGGTCCCCTGGGCCAATGCGTGGACATGCCCGATCTTCTTTGCTTCTTCTTCAAAGACCCGGATAAACTCTTCTCCAATGATCTTACGCTTTGTTTCCGGATCACTGATGCCTGCCAGTTTCCCAAAGAAACGGTCTCCAGCATTGACCCGGATGAGATTGACGCCAAATGTCTTCTTGAAAGTTTCTTCCACATAATCCCCTTCATCTTTACGAAGAAGGCCATGATCCACAAATACACAGACCAGATCCTGTCCGATAGCTTTATGAAGCAGGACCGCCGCTACAGAAGAATCCACGCCGCCGGATAAGGCCAGAAGCACTTTCTTGCCGGCAAACTTAGAGCGGTACTCGTTTATCGCCCTGTCTGCATAATCCAGGGCATTCCAGTCACCCTGGCATCCACAGATCGAAAAGAGGAAGTTGTGCAGGATCTGCCGGCCATATTCCGTATGGGTCACCTCCGGATGGAACTGGACTGCATACAGCTTCCTTTCATCATCTGCCATGGCTGCACAGGGGCACTTATCAGTATAGGCGATCCTCCGGAATCCCTGGGGAACAGCACTTATATAGTCTGTATGGCTCATCCAGCAGATGCTTTCAGCTGCCACATCCTGAAACAAAATGTGCTCTTCTGTTTTCAGTAAAGTTTTCCCATATTCGCTGCTGTTTTCAGCACTGGAGACCTTGCCGCCTGACAGGTAAGCTAACAGTTGAGCCCCATAACAAATTCCCAGGATAGGGATACCCAGATCCAGAATGCCGGGATCATAATGAGGCGATGCTGCATCATATACACTGTTGGGACCCCCGGTAAAAATGATCCCCTGATAATCCTCTTTTTTGATCTCCATAAGAGAGATACGGTCATAAGACTTGATCTCTGCAAAAACATGCTGTTCCCGCACTCTGCGGGCTATCAGCTGGTTATACTGGCCGCCAAAATCCAGAACTAGAATCTTTTCCATTTATTAATCCTCTGGAATAAATATAAAAAGGCAAGTACTCCTTTCGTGTGAACACAAAAGGCGTCCTTGCCTTTATGACAGGAATTATAAAACGAACAGGAATATAAGTCAAGATTAAATGTGGCTGATCATCCACCGTTTCTTTCTATCCAGAATAACAGGCCTTATCAAATATAAATGACTTCAATACGCTGTTCATCTGCCCTGGGTTTGGGAAATTCTTTTGCTGCATAACCGAGGGCAACGGTACCCACACAGGTAAACCCTTCAGGGAATCCCAGACGCTCCATTAATTCCGGGTCATTATTGATACCGTACATGGACATCCACAGGTAAATACTGTCGATCCCCAGGTCTGTGGCTGCTATCATCATATTCTGAAGAACACAGCCGGCATTAGTAAACTCGATATTCTTAAGAATGCTGTCCTTAGAAGCCAGGACTATCAGCGTAGGAGCTCCATACAGCGGATGAGAACCCGGACGGCTCTTGGCAGAAGATTCGTCAATAGCTTTGATAACTTCCGGATCCTGCACAGCAAAGATCTTCATACTTTTAAAATCTGCACCGCCTACAGCCGCCTGACCGCCGGCAAAAAGGATGGCATCAAGATCTTCTTTACTGATCTGTCTGTCAGAAAAACCACGTGTTGAGTGTCTTAATTTAATAGCATCCAATGTATTCATATAAAACCTCCTGTAAATGACATTGTTTAGTGAACTATCTGCGCCGGGACGCTTCACTGTATTAATACACTGAAGAAATTATATACCTACCTGCATACTATGTCAATAAAAACTATCTCTTGCATGCCGTCACCGGTTTTTAATTCCTTATGGCTCATCATGTTTTTCTTCCCGGGATATCAGATCACAATCATTAAACCTGGCCAGCCGCTGTATCGTTTTATCCAGGGCATTCATAAGGGTTTTTGTCTGCCTTAAACCTGGTTCAAACCAGATATTCTTAACAGCCAATGTATTTGTTTTTCTGCCAGCCGCTGCTTCTATCCGTCCGATCAGTTCCTGGCCAAAGACCATAGGAAGTACATAATAACCGTATTTTCTTTTTGCAGCAGGCGTATAGATCTCCCAGGAATAATGGTAGTTCCAAAGCGCTTCTATCAATCTTCTGTCCCACAGCATCGGATCCAAGGGCGCCAGAAATTCCAGTCTCGGTTTCAGATCTGCTTTCTCCTTAAGTACAGTTTCCATTATCGGTAGATCTTCACTCAGCATGTATAAAAAGCCCCTTATGCCCTCTACCTGTATCGGGAGGATTTTTCCTTCTTTTTCCAGACTGTCAAATGCTTCTGCGCGCTGTTCATTATTCATGTCGATGCCAATGAAGGCATCAGAACGGCGGTTCCACAGAAGCCCGACGGCCCCGATCCTCCTTTTTACACGCCAGCTTAAAAATGCGGCCTCATCCTGACAGGGATTTACGGCTTCCAGCAATCCCGGGTCCAGATATTTCTCTGCAAGGTCATAATATTTCCGTGATCCTGTTTTATGATGGATCAGCAGCACTCCATCTGTATACAGCTGTTCCAGTACAGACCGTGCTGCTTTGGATTCCTTATCCCAGTTTCCGCTCCAATGCATGGAAGAATGCCAGAATAACGTCCCTTCAATGGGTAATGTATCGCTGCTGACGGGGCCATACGCCCGGATATAGGAAACAGCCTGTATCTCCAATTCCGGAATACCGGCAAATGTCTGACCATGTGCCTTGCTTCTTTCCCGGTAGAGCGAAAAATACGGCCAGTCTTCCCGGGCCCAGATAGCCAATTCTTTATCACAATAGTCAATGAGCCGGCGGTCTTTATAAAGCAGTTCAGACAGCATCTGTTTTCTGAAACCTTTCACCCGGGACAGCAGCGTCAATTCTGCATTCTTTCCGCATACATCCACCGGATCATACTGAATACAGCCGGCACTGCGCACATACTGATACGCACCTTCTTTTCCCGCAAACCTGTGCTTACCCAACAGCCCCTGCTTGATCAATATGAACTGTTTTGCCTGTGTTTTTGTAATAGTTAAAACCATGATCTGCCCATCTGAACTTTATTGATGCATTTACCTATCCGTTTATTCAGCTTTCAGTTTCACTGTCAGCGGTTCAGCCTGGTCCGCTGTAAAGGTAACTTTAATATTTCCCTTTTTCCCGGTACTGCGGATCACAGCCATCAGACGGCCGTTAAAAGATTTCTGGACTGTGTCCTGATAACTGTTCCCCTCTTCTGAAGGATTCGCTGATCCATAACCTAACAGTTCTCCGGGTCCTTGTACAGAAATCGCAACAGGCTTGATCTGCTGTTCATTTTTAATGCCGGCTGCATCCATAAGCTCCAGCTCTATAAAAGAAAGACTCTGTCTGTCAGCTTTCAGAACAGGATGGACCACATTGGCCGTGAACTGTTTCACCTCTCCGGCTGTCCTCAGGATAGTTTCTCCATCTTTCTGTCCATTCCTGAAGCTGACGGCCTTCAGTTCTCCCGGCTGGTAGACCAGTTCGAAAACAGCTGTATAGGGTTCTTTTTCTCCCACTTTTGCCTTGCCCATGGGTTCTCCGTTTAAGAAAAGCTCCACTTCATTTCCACAGCTTAGCACATAGACTCTGACCGGTTTCCCTTCGAAGCCATTCCATGTCCAGGAATCCACTGCATCTTTATATTTCCACTTATTTTTATCTGCTTTCTTTCCAAAGATCTCAGGTCTTTCCACAAACATGTATGGCGCTGTTCTTAAGCCATAGCACATTTCTCGTAAATAGCTGACGGGCCTGCGGAAGCCGTTAAGGTCAATATCTCCGCAATATGCCACACGGTCAGGCCAGCGGCTGAAACCCGACATTTCTACGTCATAATGGAAAATACCGATACCGGCCTCTCCCAGATAATCATAACCTGTCCACGTGAAATCGCCGATCACCCCGGGATTCTTTTTAATGATCTCCCACAATGAAGGGATATCCTCCGGATAGGTTTCTGATCCAACCACCACATGCTGCGGATTCCGTTTAAGTTCTGCCTCGTGCTGTTCTGTCATATAGTTAAAGCCAATCACATCGCATTCATCACTGATCTCTTTCAGCCGCTTTTCCACAATGCCGCTTTCTGTCAGCATTTTAGTCAGACGGTCAAAAAAGGTGCCCATCACCTCATTCATTTCCTCGATGCTGCCCACGGAAGCACTCTCCATACCACCGCCCAGCTGCTTAGCGAATTCCTGCATGGCATCTCCTGCCAGCAGCAGGCCATTCACTGCATTGGTTGTAAAACGGGTACTGTCCGCTTCGTGTATCGCATTAATGATCTTCCGGTTCATGAGTCTTCCGGATTTCCGCCCGATCTCCGGGATCTCATTGCCGGTAGAATAAAGTACCACAGATGGGTGGTTATAATCTTTTGAGACCATCCGCTGTACTTCCGAAAGCATCTCCTGGTCAAAGAAAAGAGCATAATCGTTCGCATTCTTCTGGTAATTCCATATATCGGACAGTTCATCCATTACCAGGATACCCACATGATCACAGGCGCGAAGTAAGGCTTTTCCTGCCGGATGGTGAGCGGATCTGATCGCATTAAAACCTGCATCCTTCATGTTCTGCATGCGGAACACTTCCGCATCATAGTAGGAGGCTGCGCCTATCAGTCCATTATCATGATGAATGCAGCCGCCCCGAAGTTTTGTAGGAATACCATTGATCATAAGACCCTTTACCGGATCCAGTGTGAGCATACGGATCCCGAACTCATCTTCTGCTTCATCCAGTAAGATCCCTTCCTTTGTGAGACTAGTCTTCAGTGTATACATCTCCGGGGTATCCGGGCTCCAGCATACTGGGTTTGGGACGATGAAACGAACCCGGGCTTTTGCTTCTTTACCGCCTTCAACTGTAATATCATGAGAAGTACAGGCACATTCAAGGCCTTCTTTATCTTTTACAGAAAAGGAGAGCTGCAGCGCTTCATCACTGAACACACGGTTTCTCACGGTTATATCGGCCCGCAAAATGGCATAGGTATCATACAGCTGTTCCGTCGTGATCTGTACCCCTTCGGGCGGAATATAGGCACTCCCACCGGTATAAAGGTTCACGTCCCGGTAGATCCCGGCGCCGGAATACCAGCGGGAACGAAGTGGCTGATGCTGGGAGATCACTTGTACTGTATTCATTTTTCCCGGCTTCAGATGATTTGTGATATCCACAAAGAATTGGCTGTAGCCATGATGATGGTTCCCGGCAAATTCGCCGTTGACATATACCATCGCATAACTCATGACCCCTTCAAATTCCAGGATCACATTATCATGAGTGCCTTTTTTCGGCAGCTCAAAGTCTTTAACAAAAGTATAAGTTTTCGAGGGATAAAACCCTGTCTGGCCACCGCCCGGTTCATCTTTACACCGCTCTTCATAAATCATGGGATCATAGGGCAATGTTACTTCCTTCTCCTGTGGCGCAGCTCCCATATCAAAGGGGCCCACAATACCGGCAGAAACCCGCCAGCTGTCATTAAATAACTGTTTTTTCATATGATCGCTCCTTAAGCTGATAGTATACCGGACGTCCACGGAAGTCATAGATAAATATCATCTTCAGCCGCTGCCGTCCGTTTTCTTCGGTCCATAATATCTCTATGATTATCATAAACGATATCAGTCAAAAAAGCCAGTACAAACAGCGATATTTATTAGATGCACTGCCTGAAACAGGCTGATTCCGACTTGACGTTTATAACAGGAATCATTACAATGAAAGCAGTTCATATCGGTATTTCTGGCTGAGCATCAGATGCTCCCAGACATAAAAAAGAAAAGAGGTTATTTATGTTCAGCAAAACAACAAATGCTGTCGAACGGCGCTTTGATAAAGAATTGCTCCGGGTAGAAGCCTGGGGAAAAGGCTTTCGGGTCCGGGCCACAGAGCGTTCCGAATTCCTTCCGGATGATTTTGGCACCCTGCTCCCCGCCGCATCCGGCCGAGTCAGTATCAACTTTAAAGAAGGCGAAGCCTTCATCACCAACCATAAGATCACCTGCCGGATCCTGGAAAACGGTGAATTAAAATTCTATAAGAATAATGGTGAGATCCTGCTGGAGGAGTATAACCGGACCAGGAATATGTTTGTTTCCAGTAATCATTTCGAAAGTGCTCTGGAGATCCTCTCCCGCACATTCGAGCCTGTTCCTGCCGCGGATAATTATAAGCTGACTGTCCGTTTTGAAGCAAATGATCAGGAAAAGATCTTCGGCATGGGCCAGTATCAGCAGCCTTTTCTGGATATGAAAGGCTGTATCCTGGAACTGGCACAGCGCAATTCCCAGTCCTCTGTTCCCTTTATGATGTCCAGCCGGGGTTACGGCATGCTATGGAATAATCCTGCTATCGGCCATGTGACCTTCGGGAAAAACCTGACGGAATGGGTGGCAGAATCCACAAAACAGATGGACTATTGGATCACAGCCGGCGATTCTCCCGCCGAAATTGAAGAAGCATATCAGGAAGTCACCGGAACCGTCCCCATGATGCCGGAATACGGCTTAGGTTTCTGGCAGTGCAAGCTACGCTATCAGACCCAGGATGAGATCCTGGAAGTAGCCCGTCGTTATAAAAGAGAAAACATTCCATTGGATGTCATCGTCGTGGACTATTTCCACTGGCCCCATGAAGGCGACTGGACTTTTGATGAGGCTTACTGGCCGGATCCTGCCGCCATGGTGCGGGAGCTTAAAAATATGGGTATCACACTCATGGTGTCTATCTGGCCTACGGTAGAGACAGGATCCGTCAATTATCAGAAAATGCTGGAAGAAGGCGGTCTGGTGAGGACTGAATACGGAAAGCGCACCGCTGTTCTTGGCAACGCCTGTGTAGTCGATGTTACCAGTCCTGCCGGTCAGCGCATCATGTGGGACACCATTAAGAAGAACTACTACGAAAAAGGGATCCGGCTTTTCTGGCTAGATGAAGCTGAGCCCGAACTTACCGGGTATGAATACCCCCATTACCGCTACTACGCCGGTCCTGATGTGGAGATCGGCAATATGTTCCCGAGAGAATATGCCCGTATGGCTTATGAGGGCATGCAAAAAGAGGGGCAGCAGAACATCGTCAATCTGATCCGCTGCGCCTGGGCCGGATCCCAGCGTTACGGGGCCTTGGTCTGGTCCGGTGACATTGATAGTTCCTTTAAATCTCTCCGGAACCAGCTGAGGGCCGGACTGAATATGGGCATCGCCGGCATTCCCTGGTGGACCACAGATATCGGCGGTTTCCACGGCGGCAATATCTATAGTGATGATTTCAAAGAATTATTGATCCGGTGGTTCCAGTTTGGCTGCTTCTGCCCTGTCATGAGGCTGCATGGCTTCCGTGCGCCCTTTAAAGAACCCTTAGGCACCACCGGTGGAGGCAAACAGCCCAGTGGTGCGGAAAACGAGATCTGGAGCTATGGACAGCAGGTGTTTGATATCTGCAAAAAGTACATTTTCTTAAGAGAACAGCTGCGTCCCTATATCAGAGGACTCATGCAGCAGGCTCATGAAAAAGGAACACCCGTCATAAGGCCGTTGTTTTATGATTTCCCGGAACAGGCTGAAGCCTGGAACATTGATGACGAGTACATGTTCGGCTCGGAAGTCCTGGTGGCTCCTGTGCTGTATGAAAACCTTCGTGAAAGAGAAGTCTGGCTTCCGGCGGGCACCTGGACTGATCTGAATACAAAGACAGTCTATGAAGGAAACCAGTCCTACACAGTCCCGGCTCCGCTGGATGCGATCCCGGTATTTATCCGGACACAAAAACGTTCAGACACCTCTGGCATCCCCTTACGGAGCAGCATACCTTTAGACTTCTCATAACTGCATGAAAAAAGCTGGTGTACCGTTCTGATACACCAGCTTTCTACTCTTCATTTCAGCAATTTCCTGTATACACAAACATAAGATTTTCTCTGGCAATTTCCGCCAGATGATACACAGTCCTTATTTCTGTTGCTTTTCTGTCTTTCATATGGAAGCGGGGAAAGAATCTGGAAACATGCAGCGGGATTTGTGGACCTATCACCTTTCTTTCTCTGTCTTTCAGCCCGGCGACCCAGGCAGACAGTTCCCTCATCTCTTCTTCGCTGTCATTTTCGTCAGGAACGATCAATGTGGTCAGTTCCACATGACTATGTTTCACCGCTTCTTCGATAAATCCCATGACCTGCTGGCGGCTGCCGTGCAGCACTTCTTCATAGTAATGGTCTGTAAACCCTTTCAGGTCTATATTCATGGCATCGATATAGGGTACCAGTTCCTGTAAGACCGGCAGCTCTGCTGTCCCATTCGTCACCAGTACGTTCTTAAGCCCCTGTTCTTTTGCAAGTCTCGCCGTATCGCGCACATATTCGTACCCGATCAGTGGCTCATTATAAGTAAAGGCTATGCCGATGTTCCCTCTGTCCCGTGTCCTAAGCGCCAGAGAGACCAGTTCTTCGGGGCTCATGACTTCAGCCTTTTTCGCATACCGTTTTGCCTCCTCTGACCAGGAAATATCATAGTTCTGGCAAAAAGGGCAGCGCAGGTTGCAGCCATAGCTCCCTACCGATAAGATCATACTTCCGGGGAAGAATCGGTTCAAAGGTTTCTTTTCTATAGGATCCAATGCCAGGCCGGTGACTCTGCCGTAATTCGCGGCCTTCACCTGTCCGTCTTCACAGGTCCTTCCTCCGCAGAACCCCAGCTTTCCCTCCTCTATCCGGCAATGTCTGAAGCATACTTCACAAATGGCCATGTTATACGCTCCTTTTTCATTTCATCATTCATGCCGTATGACTTCAAAACGCTGCAACGCATAGGGCTCACTGTCCCGGATGCCGCCTTTCTGACGGGCTATACGGATCTGGTCCTCCACGGTATCTACACCGTCAAGGTCCGGCAGCAGCAACCCCCGTTTTCTTCCATGGCTTACGATAACGCCGTAACGTTTTACGTCCAGTTCTGCCGGCGAGCTGATGTCTTCGATCTCTCCCAGCACATCCACACTAATACTCAAAAACCTTAATTCATCCTTTGTTATAGGAGAAAAGCGGGGATCACGGGAGCAGGCGCTGACAGCATTCTGAATGATCTCCTCAGCTACATTGCCGCAGGTAGGCATGATGGTACCGATGCAGCCTCTAAGCTGTCCGTTCTTATGGATGGAAACAAAGGTCCCGGCACGCCGCCACAATAATTCTTCAGGCAAGTCTTCCGGTACCTTCAGCTGCCTCCGGTACTGCACCCAGGACTGGACCGAAGCTCTGGCAAGTTTTACATAAGCATCAGCCTCAATCGCTTTTTTCTGAACTTCCGCTTCCTGTTTCTGCTCATACTGCTTTAGGAAATGCCGGGTCTCATCATTTCCTTCCGGATAAAACGTGCAGATACCATAACCGACCCCGGTCACATCTTCATGGGAAAGACTTTCTGCCCGGACTTTTGTTCCGTCACAAGCTCCGGCCATGATCACAAAGGAACGATGCCCACACTCCGCAGCTTTTTCGCAGAATGTCTCGTCAAAGTCGAACAGTTCTCCAAAGGCAGCCCTGCCCAGCACATCCATGATCCTCTGATCATACTCCGGCCCTTCTTTGGCAAAACCATAGGGTCCGTATGTCTGCAGCTTATGGGACAGATCGCCGCTCGCTATGATCACGACACGTCTTCCGGTCTCATCCACTGCCTGACGGATGATCTCCCCCAAGTGATAATGCATATCCAGCGGGAGTCCGGAAAGACCGATCCTTACGATCTTCCCTCCCGTATACTTCTGACGGATGAAGAATAAGGGCACCATAGTCCCATGGTCAAGCTCCGGGTCCCGTTCTCCCAAAGTACCGGCAGGAAAATCCTCGTTATCCGCCAGTTCACAGATCTTTCCCACCAGTTCTGTGTCATAATCTTCAGTGAACTTCACAGAAGCTGCCCGGAAATTCCTGAAAGACCCTTTGGCCTGTTTCTGGGGAGAAATATGGAAATAATCTGCATACATGATCGCATGCGGACTGGTAATAACAATGGTATCCGGCTGAAGGGCTGCCACCTCCTCCGCCACCCTCGTGTAAGCATCTATTGTTTTCTGTATCTGAGCTTCGCTCCCCTTGCCCACCTCCGGAACGATCATCGGCGGATGAGGAACAGCAAATGCAGCTAAAACAGGCATAGGCCACCTCCTGTTCTGTGTCTTGGCATCTTTACAGAGTCCAGGCTCTGTTTCATGTTTTGCTGAAAATGTCCAAATGACAGATCTTCTCACTTAATCAAGATCTTAAGCAAGGATCCGCTTTTCCTAATGTCATCATAGCATAAAAAAAAGAAATCTAAAAGGACAAATTCCTACTTCCATTCTTCGATGAAAGAATCCAGATAACCGCCGGCAGTCTCTTCTTCTCTGGAATAGATGGTGACTTCCTTCACATTGGTCTTCAGGGATCGTAAGATGGCTGCGTCTACCTTTTCTTCGATCCGCATCTTCAGATTCCTGATCCCGCCGATCCCCGGGTCCTCTGACCAGACATCCTGCAGAGTCTCTTCCAGGAAGTCCTCCGAGTAGGTTATGGTGATGCCAAACATTTTCGCCTTCTCTTTTCCGACTTTCAGAGGCGAATCTTCCCCGGAATACAAAATGTCCCGGATCATGGCCGGATCCACGGGATTCAGCTGAAAGACTTTGATCCGTGATAAAAGCTCATTCATCATCCCGTACCTGAGGATATCCTGCCGGGTCACCAGAAGATCCTTCTTCTGAGGGATGTGATATCGGCTGGCTATGGCACGTTTGACACTGAAAAGATCAGAAAAAGCACCGGCCAGATACACTAATGCATTCTCCAGACCCGGATATGTCCCGGCACAAAGCGTCAGCAGATTCTTCTGTATGGGACGGTTATTATCGAC
>CACZSO010000243.1 GCA_902783795.1 uncultured Eubacteriales bacterium | reverse complement strand
TCTGACAGATGAGGCTGCTCCTGACACTCCGGCCTATGCAGAAGGGACATTGGCGAAAGCCTATCCCGAGTACAGTTTTAAAGTGATCGCCATGTGGGGCTGGCTTTTAAGCCGGGTGGCCGACTGGCTGGAAACTACAGATTTTGCAGTTCCGGACAGCCTGACAGTGGCCGGCCATTCCCGCAACGGGAAAACAGCCCTTAGCTGTGCGGTCTATGACGAGCGGATCAAAGCCTGTGCAGCCGGCGGTTCCGGCTGCGGGGGCATGGGAAGCTTACGGCTGTGGGGCAGCCGTTTCGGTGAAGGAACGGGCAATGTCGAGACATTGGGAAGCATGGTCAGAGACAATTTCCCCCACTGGTTTAAGGACGGGCTGGAAGCCTACGGCGCAAAGGAGCCCAGTGGTCATTTCAGGGAAAACGAGCTGCGGTTCGACTCGAATTATATCGGTTCTGTCATAGCGCCGCGGCCGCTCCTTATTCTGGAGGGGCTGGACGATACCTGGGCAAACCCCTATGGAACATTGGCGGCCTGGAGCGCCGCAGCCGAGGTCTATCATTTCCTGGAAGCTGATGAAAACTGCGGCATCTATTTCCGTGAAGGCGGCCATGCGCTGAATCTGGCTGACTGGAAAGTGTTCCTGGCTTTCTTCAAGGAAAAGCTTACGGGAGAGAAGGCAGAAGCGCAGTGGCACACCAGGAAGCCCGGAGAACCGGCTATCGGAAGATCCTGGAGAGCACCGGGGAAGGAAGAAGCCCCGGCACCTGCCTATGATATGTCGCCGGCAGCCCTGATGAGACTGAAGGAGAGCCTGGAAAAACGCTGGGCATTTAACGAAGCGGGGCTGGAGACCGGCATGGTCAGGTTCATGAAAAGCATCATAGAAAGAGCAGAAAAAGGAGAGTAACATGGCCTTATTTGAAACTCATTACTACAGTTATACACTGGGGAGCAATATTACCTTAAATGTCATCATCCCTACCCCGAAAAGCGGTGAAGACTATCATATGATGGGCACGGAGGCGCCTTATCTGTACAAAGAAGGGATCCCGGTCTTATATCTCCTCCATGGAGCGAACGGGGACGCCTTCAGCTGGATGCGTTACAGCAGCATAGAACGTTATGCCCAGGATCACGGCCTGGCGGTGGTGATGTGCTCGGCGGAGAATTCTTTCTACCTGGACCTGCCCTATGGCCTGAAATATAAGACATTTTTCACGGAAGAACTGCCGCATTTTATCTGCTCTCTGTTCCCGGTCACGAAAGAGCGGGAAAAGACTTATGTGGCGGGACTTTCCATGGGCGGATTCGGCGCCTGGTATCTGGCCTTGTCACGTCCTGAACTTTACAGTAAGGCAGCCTCTCTTTCCGGGGCTCTGGATATAGTCCTCCTGGGAGAGAGCAGGAAAGCGGAAGGCCACAGCAATGACCGCTGGAACCATGTTTTCGGAGACTATGAAGAAGGCACCACCCCGCCTTACGACCTGTTTTTATTAACAGATCAGGCAAAGGCGGAGGGCCGTCCTCTGCCGAAACTTTTCCAGGCCTGCGGGACAGAAGATTTTCTCTATGAGAATAATCAGTCTGCCAGACGGAAGATGGAAGAACGGGGCATGGATCTTCTTTATGAAGAAGGTCCCGGAGCCCATACCTGGGAATTCTGGGATACCTGGATCCGTCGGGTGCTGGACTGGATCGATGAAGCATGAACACAGAAGCGTCTGTTTCTATCACGGAATATAACACCCTGAGGATCACGGATATCTCCGGAAGAAGTTCGATGATGGATTTCAACGCCCTGTATGCCGGTTATTACCCCGCCCTGACGCTTACGGCAGCTGCCTTTATCCAGGATATGTATTATGCGGCCGGAACGGATGAAAAAGGGAGGCCTCATCTCTTTTCTTCCCTGCTGGGGCATACCTGGGCAGAGGTCAATATCACCGTAAAAAACGGGCTGATCCTCCCCGAGGCTTATGGGGACGTGATCAGTATCATGGGAGATCCGTCATCAGGCCTGATCTTTCTGGCCGGGAGTAACGGATACCTGATCACCCTGCCGGACTGCCCCAGATGCGTCAGAGCCAGAAAAGTGAGGGGGGGCCGGCTGATCAAGGCAGAACTTGCGGATGAGATGATCGTACTGACAGAAGAAGACGGAGAGGGGATACATCGCCCTGTCTATTCGGAAGCCGTATACCGCTGTTCCTGGATTTTTGCGGAGGGATACATAAAAAAGGGCGGTATCATTGCAGATCTGAGGATGCCCGGAGCTGGGGACAGACAGCTGCCCCGGTCTCTTAGCATCACGGAAGACAGGCTGGAAGAATTCTTTAAAACCTGCCCCGAAGAGACTTATGTGTTTTTCCTGTGCAAGACGGGTGTGAGAGCAGATGAAGCGGCCCGGGAAGCCCGGGAAAGGGGCTTTTCACACGCTTATTCCTTAGGCAGTACAGAAGATGTGGAAGAAGAAATATATAGATAAAACCATTAAAAATACAGTGTAAGGAGAAAGAACATGGACATTTACAAGGATGAGTCGTACAGCTTTGAGGAGCGTGCGGCGGACCTGGTGTCAAAGATGACATTGGAAGAAAAGATCATGCAGGTGGGCAATAACGCGGCAGCCATTCCCCGTCTGGGCCTGCCCCGGTATGACTACTGGTCGGAAGCCTCTCATGGCTTCTTCGGACCTTTCGAAGTGAAGCCTATGGACGTGACGTCCTATCCCGTGTGCCTGGCCATGAGCCAGTCCTGGGACAGAGAGAAGATCAAAAAAGTGACTACCGCTATCTCTGATGAGATCCGGGCGCACCACAATGTGAACGATGTGGAACTTCATATGTGGTGTCCTACCATCAACCTGGCCCGGGATCCCAGGAACGGACGCAGTGATGAGAACTTTGGCGAAGACCCTTATCTGGCAGGCAAGATGGCGGCGAGTTACATCCAGGGCCGGCAGGGCGAAGATGACGGCGTGCCTTATCTGAAGGCTGTCTCTACGCCTAAACATTATGCCATGAACAGCTCTGAGAATAACCGCCACAACGGGTCTTCCAATGTGGATGAGGCCACGCTTCGTGAGTATTATACGAAGCAGTTCCAATACGCGATCCGGGAAGGCAAGGCTCAGTCCATCATGACTTCCTATAACCGGGTGAACGGCGTGCCTTCCTCCGGCAATGATATGCTGCTGACGACGCTTCTTAGGGAAGAGTGGGGCTTTGACGGCGTGGTGGTCTCTGACTGTGGCGCGGTAGCCGATATGTATATCAACCCGATGTTCGCGTTCGGCAGCGACCTGGGTCATTTTTATGCGAAGAGCCTGGAAGAAGCCTCTGCCATGTCCCTTACGGCCGGAACCGATATCAGCTGCGGTCCTGAGCATAAGAAAGCGCTGTTAAAAGCCGTTCAGGACGGCCTGATCAGTGAAGACATCATAGACCGTGCCATTATCCGGGCACTGACCACCCGGTTCCGTCTGGGTCTTTTCGACGCTCCGGAAAAAGTGGCTTATAACCGGCTGGGACAGGAGAGCATGGCTTCGGAAGAAATGGCCAGACTTTCCGTGGATATGGCAAACGATACCATCGTCCTGCTCAAGAATGATAAGAAACTGCTGCCGCTTGACAAAAAAGCATATAAGAAGATCTTAGTTGTCGGACCGAACGCTCTGTACCGCCAGCTGGGCGGCTACAGCGCAGGCCAGCTGCCTATCGTGGATACTGTGGTCAATATCATGGCGCTTCAGGGCATTCGTGATGAAGTAAAAGATGATGATATAGAAGTGGTCTATGAAAAAGGCTGGTGCACCGGAGAAGAATTCGGGAAAAAGGGTGTGGCAGATGCATTGCCCGGTTTCGATCCGGAAGATCTGATGCTGGATATCAACCCGGGTGTAGACGATCCTATGGCAGGCCTGATGGCAGTCTTTGGGCAGGGCGCCGAGGCGCCTAAAAAGCGCTGGACGGTAGAGGATCCGGATTATCAGGCAGAAGAAAGTGCACTGTTTGAAAAAGCAGTGGCAGCGGCCAAGAATGCGGATCTGGTGATCGTAGTAGCCGGCACCGATGCTTCGAATGCCAGCGAGGAACACGACAGGGAAGAGCTGATCCTGCCTTACGGCCAGGACGAAAAGATCCAGAAACTGCTGGAAGTGAATGATAATACAGTGGTGGTGATCACGGCGTTAGGCGCTGTCACCGGTGATTTCTTTGATAAGGCCCATACGGTGCTAAACGCTCATTTCGCAGGCCAGGCACAGGGCACGGCTATCGCCAATATCCTGTTTGGCAAGGTGAATCCGAACGCGAAGCTTTCCGCTACCTGGTACAAGGATGTGAAGGATCTGCCGTTGATGAATGATTACGCCATCAAGCCTCAGGATTCGGTGACCAAGCAGGCCAGAACTTACATGTACACGAAAGAAGACGTGTTATTCCCCTTCGGTCACGGCCTTTCTTATTCAGACTTCTCCTACAGTAATCTGAAGCTGAGCGCGGATTCTTTAGATGCGAACGATGTGTTAGAAGTGTGCGTGGATGTGACGAATAACAGCGACATAGACGGTCGGGAGATCGTGCAGCTGTACGCCTCGAAGATCCTTCAGGGCAAGCAGAAAGATAATAAACCTATCCGGAAACTGTACGGCTGGGCGAAGGAGCTGATCCCGGCCCATGAGACGAAGACGGTGAAGATCTGCGTGCCGATAAGCGACATTTCCTTCTGGAGCAATCTGAAGAAGGAATTTGTGGTAGAACCCGGTACCTATAAGATCGAGATCGGTGCCAGTTCCGCGGATATTCGCCTGTGCCAGGAAATCACCTTAAGCGGTGTCTGGGATGCCCCGCTAGCCAATGTTTACGCAGTGGCTGAGAAGTACTGCCTGAATGCAGGAGATCAGAGCTTTGTGAAAGTCTCTGCCACCCTGGATAATGCAAGACATCTGGATATGACGAAGTATCGTCCGGTATTCACTTCCTCTGATGAAACAGTGGCTTCCGTGGATGAGAACGGCTGTGTCACGGCAAAAGCCTCCGGAACCGCGCTGATCACAGCAACGGTGACATATGAAGGAAAGACCTTGACACGGGTGGTACCGGCAGCAGTAAGATAAAATGAGAGTGCTGTTCCCGGACCAATGTTAGAGGTTTTGTGGGAATATACGGCGGGAGCCCGGCTAGTCCGGGCTCCCGCCGTGTTACATCCAATAACCAGGGCAGGGAAGGACAACAGCCAGCTAAAACCCATGTAATTAAGAAATAAAGAAATACATGTGCTCATTTCACTCATTTCCAGGTGAGAGACAGGAGAGATTGAGGAGAAAAGCCCATGTAATTGAAATATTAAGGAAATACATGGGCTCCTTTCACTCATTTTCGGCCG
>CACZSO010000242.1 GCA_902783795.1 uncultured Eubacteriales bacterium | reverse complement strand
GTGACCACCTGCTTCTTTGTGGGAAGCGGCACAGGACCGGAGACCAGGGCGCCTGCCTTTTTGCAGGTATCCACGATCTTCGCGGATGACTGATCGATCAGACGGTGATCATAAGCCTTCAGGGTGATCCTCATAACATTCTTTACTGCCATGTCTTTCTTTTCCTCCATGTACTTTAGCGTATTTGATGCGCTGTGATCTTATGATCTTCAGATCATAAAAAAACCATCCTTCAAGGTTTTCTCTCCCTGAACGATGGTCTGTACACGCGTCCGTGTGTGTCCTCATTTCAACCCACACGGATTCACTGCCTTCGCTTCGGCAGTTCGTATACAGTGACCTGTCGTCAGTGTCTATGACTGACATTCGCTCCGTGTAAAAACCCGGTGCTGCGTAACACCGGCAACCTCACACATCTTCGCTATCATGCCACAGCATCGTATACTTTACCACACGAACAAGCAAAAAGCAAGCACTTTTTTGTTTTTTTATTTGAAATTTGAGAAGGCGTTGTCACCTTATCCGGCCTTCGGTGTGGCTTCCCCTATGAGAGCTGGCTTCCCCTTGAGGGGAAGCTGTCAGCCGCAGGCTGACTGATGAGGTGTCCCTCACTCCTCTCCCAGTTCATCCACAAACCTGTGTTCCAGGATCACATCCCCATCTTCTATATCTATCACTCCATAGGATGCTCTGTGTTCCTCATCCCTGGGTTCCGAAACGGACCCCGGATTAAAACAGACCACACCCTCCACTTCTTCTATAATAGGAAGATGTAAGTGTCCGAACAGTGCGTACCGGCAGCCTTCTTCCCTGGCTTCTCTTGCCAGATACTCCCGGCCGAAGTTCACATGGAAGGTATGGCCGTGGGCAGCAAAAAAACTGACACCTTCATAGGTGATGACGGCGCTTATGTCAAAATCCTTGAAATTATCACAGTTGCCCTTCAGGAATTTGATGGGGCACAGGGGGTCTTTTTTCTCCAGGGCTTCCCGTACGATATCCTCCCCGGCTTCCACATCGCCTAAAAAGATCACGGCGTCAAAGGTCTCCTGTTCAAAGATCTTGAAAAGGTTCTCATGTTTGTTGTGTGTATCACTGACCACTAATATCTTCATGCTCTTGTATCCACTTTCTGATGAGGGGCTTCATGGCCATCATAGCCTTTCCCCGGTGCGATATGGCAGATTTTTCTTCCATGGGGATCTGTGCCGTAGTTTTCCCAAGCTCAGGGACATAAAAGATGGGGTCATAGCCAAAGCCGTTTTCTCCTGCAGGTTCATCTGCGATCCTGCCTTCCACCACACCCTCTGTCACCATTTCCGTACCATCGGGGAACAAAGCTGCCGCATCTGCCACGAACCGGGCTGTGCGCTTCTCTTCCGGCACCTGTTTAAGCAGTTCGCAAAGATAGGCATTTGTCACGCCGTAGGGCATTTCTCCAAAAAAGCGGGCGGAATAGATCCCCGGCAAGCCCAGCAGGGCATCGATCACCAGGCCGGAATCTTCTCCCATGACAATGGCATCTTCCATAACGCCTAAAGACCGGCATTTGATCAGCGCATTCTCTTTGAAGGACTTGCCGTTCTCATTGATCTCAACGTCGATCCCGGCTTCTTTCATGGTCAGGATCTCCAGGTCAAGATCCGCGAACAAGGCCTTGATCTCTCTTAATTTCCCTGCATTTCCCGTGGCAAAGATGATCTTCACTCTGGTTTCCTCCTGGGGGGCTTCGGCCCCATAAAACTATAGAAATACGTCTTCAGCATGCCGTTGTAGATCTTCCGGTTCTTATCGGCTTTCCGTCCGATCATTTCTTCTGCCTGTTCGTAAGACGTGATCAGATACATGGACCAGGCATCCAGGGCCTGGAACCGTTCGCCTAAGGTGCGGTATAAGGCCGGCAGCGCTTCTTTTTCGGCAATGCGTTCTCCGTAAGGCGGGTTGGTAATGATAAAACCGTACTTTTTACTGTGGCTCAAATCCTTCACATCCCTTACCTGGAAATGGATCAGGTGGTCCACTTCTGCCCGCCTGGCATTCTCTTTCGCGGCTCTCACGGCAGCCGGGTCAATATCATAGCCCTGGATATCACAGTCCAGGTCCCTGACCACCAGGCTCATGGCTTCATTGACCGCTTCATACCAGCATTTTTTCGGGATCAGGCTGCTCCACTTCTCTGCCGTAAATTCCCGGTTCATCCCCGGCGCCATATGCATGGCCATCATAGCTGCCTCGATGGGAAAGGTGCCGCTGCCGCAGAAGGGATCAATGAGGATCCGGTCCTGTTTCCAGGGTGTCAGCATGATGAGCGCCGCCGCCAATGTTTCGGATAAGGGTGCTTTTACCGTATCTGTCCGGTAGCCTCGCTTGTGAAGGGATTCTCCGGTGGTATCCAGCGCAATGGTCACCACATCCTTCATCAGGGTCACCCGTAGAGGATAGGCTGCCCCGGTCTCCGGGATCTCTTCTGTATGATAAGCGCTTTTCAGCCGCTCAACGATAGCTTTCTTCATGACAGACTGGATGTCTGAAGGAGAAAAGAGGGCGGATTTTACCGAATTCGCTTTTGTCACCCAGACGCGTCCGTCCTTCGGGATCAGCTCTTCCCAGGGAAGAGCTTTCGTCCCTTCAAACAGTTCATCAAAGGTGGCAGCCGTAAACTCTCCCGCCATGAGAAGCACCCGTTCCGCAGTGCGTAAGAACACATTGGCCCGGGCTACACCCAAAGCATCTGTTTCAAACCGGACCTTGCCATCCTCCACCCGGGTGATCTCATAGCCAAGGTCCGTGATCTCTCGTTTTAATATTGCCTCCAGCCCGAAATGGCAGGGGCAGATCAAGGTAAATCTATCCATGGATAACTCTCCGAAAACCATACATGGGCTGGTCTACTGATAGATCCTGAGGTTCATATGGCAGCCGGCATCCTTATTATTCCTGTCGAGGGCATTCATGTAATCTCCCTGGTCAAAGGCCAGCAGACAGAAGGTCGAATCAGGAGTCACTTTAAGCATCCGGAATTCCACATAATAAGTCTCACCGGGCACAAGTGTCACACCGGAGGGTTTCAGCCTCACCAGCTGACCTTCAAAATAGTCCCCCACATCGACTTCCTTAGAATAAAGAACATTTCCGGATCCATCCTTAAGGGAGACCATCATTTCAGGAGTATCGTACAGTGCCCCTCTGGAAACAGGGAAGATCAGCCGGGTCACCGTGGTCCCCTCTGATACGAAGGGCTGAGTCAATGTCTCTTCATCCTGCATCTTCATGAAGATACCCCGCCGGTCTTCTTCATAGACTGCCGTGACACCCTTAAGAGAATGTGCCGTCACCAGGACTGTGGGCAGGATCAGCACCAGGAGACTTATGATATACCGGGCCCTGATCCAGCCGATCTCATGATCAGCCGACAGGTTGATGTCTTCCGCCATAAATTTAGGATGCATGAAAACCGCATTGACTACCATGACAGCTGTCAGAAGACTCAGTTCCATGGACATATCCAAAAACCGGAAATAATCTGTCAGACTGTACGCCGCCGAGATCTGCCTGCCGGGAAGGAAGAACTTGAAAATCCCCGCATTGATCATAGCTTCATCATGGGCTCCTTCAAACTGACAGGTGCAGAACATAATGAACAATACGCCGAAAAGCAGGTCCAATGCCATAAAAGCCCCTGTTTTCCGATGCATAAAGGCACCCAGGGTGAAAAACACGAACAACGGCATGAGCCAGTGTGAGTGCCATTTTGAAAAGAGGAACAGTACTGTCAGAGCCAGGCCGGAGAAAAAGACACCGTACCTGCCTGCTTCGGTATCCGTATGGGTATCAGTGAAATAAGCCCAGGCGCATACCAGGGCAAAAGATACCACCGCAAGATAGATCACAAAGTTCAGATTACCGCCAAAGGTAAAGCCGGTAAACAAAGCTGCATTCGTAATATAATTCGTAGGCGTATCGCCGGAACTTCCGATCCCGAAGGCATAGCTCATAAAAGCCGGAGAATGCATGTAGACCAGGTATTCCACCGCAAAAGGAATCATGACTAAGACCGCGTACAGCAAAACCTTCAGGATCTTCTTCTCCTTTAAAAGAAGCAGCGGGAAAAAGATGATCAGAGCCGTATACTTAAAAGTCACGGCTATGCCGAAGGCCAGGATAAAACCCACCGGTTTCTCTCTCAGCCAGAATAAAAAGCCCATCAGGACACAAAGGATAAACAGGCTTTCGTACTGCCCTATCACTAACTGCCCGTAAAGCAGGACAGGGCAGGAAAGATAGGCGTAGACCAGAAGCAGTCCCTTGCGCCTGTCCATCTTCAGCTCTTTCGCCACCAGGTAAAGGATCCACGCGCTGAAGAAAAAGACCAGGGTCGGAAACAGCTTAGCCCACATAAGCGCGGCAAATCCCAGCTGCATGGTGGGCTGCCTGACGATGCCGAAAAGCCTCAGGGGGATATTCCAGACAGCAAAGAGAACATAGATGGTGGGCATATAAGAAGCATGGATACCCGTACTCCCATCCGCAGCAATGCCTGAGGATGCCAGGTAATCATAAAAGTCCAGGATATGTCCGTTCAGATAACCAAAAGAACAGGCTGTGGTATGATACAGGTCACTCATGCAGAACACTACGAAACAGAACAGCATCAGGACCGCCAGGATGACCCAGTCATACCAGCGCACAGCCCCTCCGGACAAAAAATCACGAAAAGCTTTTATACTGCCCTTCCCGGACTTCTTTTGTATGTTTACTTCTTTTTTCCCAGTCTTCTTCATGAATGCTCATCTCCTTTAAGAGAAAAGAAACCAATAACTGCATATAGCAGGAATTTCGCAGTATTAACCATCAGGATCCCTCTGGCCATCCCCCACAGCCCGCTGCTTTTCACCATAGGCACCGCCACGGCAAAAAACAGGACGATGTAGATCACATTGACGATGACCTGGTTCCGGTCTTCTGTATACCTAAGCACGATCACCATCAATGTATTGCAGATAAAAAAGATGACCTGTCCCGCGTTGGCCATCAAAAACAATGCCCTGACCTTTTCAAGATCCTCCGGGTAAAACAGCCGGACAAAGATCACGGATCCGGCCACGGACAGGGCGGTCACCACCATGAAAATTCCCACCATCAGGCCTATAAGCCTGATAAAGGTCTTGCGGGTGATGCCTCCTTCTTTCCGTGAAATATAACCGTTCAGCACGCCGTTCAGGGGCGTGGAAAGCAGCGACATCATCTTTCCGATGACACTGGCGGAATAATAAACAGCCGTCAGGGAATCCCCGCCGGTGATAAGCAGAGGGAACAGGAAACGGTCGGAAGCCCCTACCAGGTCCGATAAAAAGAACGAGGCGGACAGCTTCAGATCTGTGGTGAAATTCTCCTTAAACAGTGCTGACCGCTTAAAAAGAGGCCGCGTGAACAGATTCCTTCTCAGGATCGCTGTCAGGATGCCTGCTGCTTCTCCGAAAAGAAAGATCAGGATCCATTTACGGGTCACGAGGAACAAAAGTACACCGGCAGCATAGCCTAAGGCCACCAGCACATAATACAAAGAGAACTTTTTAAAATCCAGGCTCAGTCTGTATTCCACATCGGCATACATCCTGACAGATGTGGCAAAACAAAGTACCGTCACCGCAAAGATGCCGGCCCCGCCCGAAGCCTTCTTCAAGGTGACCGCCAGTATGGCAAATACCAGGGAGGCTAGAGCGGTAAACAAAAGGAACCAGTTCGAGTCTCCATTCTCTGACTCACGGTGTACGGCATAGATCTTCATGCGCCCGTAATTCGCGGCACTGCCGAAGGAACCGGCCACCAGGTTCGCCAGAGAAACAAAAAACAAAGCCTGTCCCTGCACCGTATCTCCCAGCGTGCGCCGGATCACCGGATACACCAGGAAGCTGATGCAGGCGTTCATGGCTATGAGACCGCCGGCGGAAAAGATCAGGTCTTCAAGAAATTTCTTTATCTTCTTCATCCCAGTCCCCGACTCGTTCTTCTTCCACTACCAGCGGACGTTTCATCACCCTGTGGTTGATAGACAGGATATATTCACCTATCAGGCCTATAAATAAAAGCTGCAGGGATCCCAGGATGCCCACCAGGATGATCAGGGGCGCGACACCGGCTTCATACCCATACCAGTCTGTCAGTTTCCTGATCAGGAAAACGATGGCGATGACAAAGCTTATGAAGGATCCGAAAAAGCCGGTAAACGTCGCAAGCCTTAAGCCGATCTTCGTATAGGAAGTAAAAGACAGCATGGCGCCGTCATAGAGGGAATACCAGTTGTTTTTCGTCTTTCCGGCCCTTCTTAAGGGCTGGGTATATTCGATCTCTTTACGCCTGAAACCAAGCTCCGCTACCACACCGCGTAAAAACGGAGTGGGGTCATCCAGCTTAGCAAGCACTTCCACAAAAGCGCGGTCGTAAAGCCCGAAGCCGGTATACTGTTCTATCTGCTCTACATCCGAAAACCGGCGGATCAGTTTATAATATAAGGAACGCAGGCCATAGATCAGCCGGCTTTCCTCACTCTTCGTCTTGACACCGATGACGATCTTATAGCCTTCTTCCCAGCCATGGACAAATTCTCGGATCATTTCCACCGGGTCCTGGAAATCACAGGCCAGAAGTATGCCCGCATCTCCTGTCATCTGCAGCAGCCCGTAATAAGGCGAATTAAACTGGCCGAAATTCTTAGCGTTGAATATGGCTTTGATATGGCTGTCCTTCTCGATATTGAGCCGGATCAGGTCGCGGGTACGGTCTTTGGAATCATTATCGATAAAGATGATCTCATAATCGTATTCCGGAAGATGTTCCCTGAATTCCGCCGTCACCGCCTGGCACATGGCGTCAATATTTTCTTCTTCATTATAACAAGGGATCACTACACTGATCTTTTTCATGCTTCACTTCTTCTGATCCACTGGATCGTTTTTCTGATGCCTTCATAAAAAGGCGTTTCCGGCCGGTATCCGGTATCCCGGACAAGGGCCGATATATCGGCACTGAGGTGCATGACCTGGTGTTCATTATAGGGCCGTTTTCCGAGTCCTATGGGAAGTGAGGGATCCACTGCGTCCCGGATGGCCGTTATATACATTTTTAACGGGATCTCTTCCCCTTTTCCCAAAGGATAAGCCTGCCCGTCTTCTCCGGACAGTGCCAGATGATATAAAGCAGCCGCACAGTCGCCGGCATAAAGATAATCCCAGATCTGTTCGCCGGCGGTAAACGCGGTCTCTTCTTTATTCAGAAATCCTCTGACTGCCTGGGACACCAGGGTATAATCATTATCCCAGGGACCGTAGACACTTAAGATCCGGGGCCAGATGTGGGCTATGCCTATTTTTCCTGCTTCTTCCCGGCTTTTGATTTCTGCTGCCAGTTTAGCTTTTCCGTAGGCTGTCACCGGATGAAGCGGTGTGTCCTGGCTTAACTTTCCTTCATAAAAACCGTACTCTGCCTGGGAACCGGCGCCGATGAAAACGCTGCAGCCCAGTTCTTTCGCCTTTTTCACCGCATCCAGAGTATAGGCCACATTTTTATCCTGTGCCGTTTCATCGTTCCTGGTGCTTCCTTCCGTCCCGGCCCAGGCCAGATGAAAGAAAGCGTCCACCCTCTCTCCTTCGGGAAGGGTAAGTCCTGATATCCCGGACACATCTGCTGACAGGATCTTAAGGCCTTCCCGTTCCCGGGGCAGATTCTTAAGTTTCCGGCTGCCCGGCCGTACCACGGCCGTCACTTTGATTCCCTTTTCTAAAAGTAAGCGGGTCAGATGGGCGCCGATCATGCCGGTAGCCCCGGTGATCACCGCATGCCGGATCTCTCTCATGATTCCAGCGCCTCATGAAGCATCCGGGCCATATAGGAGAGTTTTTCCTTCGTCATACCAGGATACATCCCCAGCCAGAAAGTCCGGTTCAGAATGATCTCCGTATTTTTCAGATCTCCCACCACCCGGTAGGCATCCGTTCCCCG
>CACZSO010000241.1 GCA_902783795.1 uncultured Eubacteriales bacterium | reverse complement strand
GCGGGAGTGTCGGAACTGGCAGACGAGCAAGACTAAGGATCTTGTGGTGGTTACACCGTGTGGGTTCAAGTCCCACCTTCCGCATCAGTAAGCTGACATTAATGACAAATGCAGATGTGGCGGAATTGGCATACGCGTATGATTCAGGTTCATATCCATGTATTTGGGTGCGGGTTCAAGTCCCGCCATCTGCATAAAGAGGACCGGAGGATGAACCTTTGGTCCTTTTTTTGTTTTTTCGATATTTGACGCGGAGAAAACAGGGCATGAAACTGCCAAGAAGGAAAAAGGAAAAGAAACTTCAGAAAGAGAAGATCCTGCTGCATACGTCATTTGATATGGCGTTGTTTCTTGATGCTGTTTTCCTGAACCTTTTCGGTATTATCATGATCTACAGCGCCAGTTATTATTATGCCTCTGTGGTCCAGAAATACGCTCCCACTCATTATATGATCCGTCAGGCTGCTTATCTGGCAGCCGGTATCGTAGCCATGATCGTGGCAGCTTTTTTCCGGCCCCGTATCTGGAAAAAACTTGGATGGCTCTGGTATATTTTTGCTTTAGGCTTCGTGCTGGCTGTCCGTGTACCAGGCCTGGGGTATGCCTCCCATGGCGCCTACCGCTGGATCAAGATGCCTATGGGACAGACGCTTCAGGTGGCTGAACCCATCAAAGTGTGCCTGATCCTGTTCCTGGCATTTTACATGTCGGAATACAGGATCACTCATGATCTGGTGCTCCTGTTAGTCTTCGGACTTTTTACCGTTATGGCCGGACTGCTCCTGGTGCTGTCAAATAACCTGTCTACCGCCATCGTCATTATGCTGATGATGTTCTTCACATTGATGATGAATCATCCGAAGCAGAAGGGCTTTTATATCTTTATGATCGTGATGGTGATCCTGGCAGTATTTATAGTTCTGTATATCGAGTATTTCAAGGAATTCGACAAAGAGGAGAATTTCCGGATCACCCGTATCCGTGCCTGGCTTCATCCCAATGATCCTGATTTTGCAGATGATGTGGCCTATCAGGCGACCCAGGCTTTATATGCTATTGCATCCGGCGGCTTTTTCGGCCGCGGCCTGGGACAGTCTCTCGTAAAGTATTCTATTCCAGAGCCTCATAATGATTATATCCTGGCCATCGTTTTTGAAGAACTGGGGGTTTTCGGGGTCATTATACTGACGTTCCTGTTTGTTTACCTTTTATACCGAATCTATGTGATATGGCTGAACAGCCGGGATTATTATTCCAGGATATTATGTTTGTGTGTGTTTTTCCACATAGCTTTCCAGGTCATCATCAACTATGCGGTTACCCTGGGGCTTTTCCCCACTACAGGCGTTACATTGACCTTTATCAGTTCCGGAGGCACAGCCGCTTTCTTCACCTTGATCGAGATCGGCCTGGTATTGGCCGTGGACCGGGAAAATAAAGAACGGGTGCTCTATTATTATGCGGATAAAGAAGTAAAGGCCGAAGATCCTCTGTATAAGCAGGCCCTGGAAGCACCGGAGCCTGAGGAGGAAGAACCGGTAAAGAAAAAAGCAGAAAAACGCAGAAGAAGGGCGAGATGAAAGATACCAGCAGAGACTTTCTTGAACGAGAACTGAGTCAGATCAGCCGATGTACAGAAGAAGAGATGGATGCGCTGTTTCCTGCTGCTTACAGCGGTGATACAGAAGCCGTGTCCCGGCTGGTGGAAGGCAACATGTACCGGGTCATGGAAGCCGCGGCTTATTATGCCAAGGGTAAAGTGCATTTTATGGATCTGGTGCAGGAAGGGAACCTGGCTCTGTTTTTATTCTGTACTTCTGAGGAATATTATCAAGAAGCCTCTCCCTGGCGGATGGATGCCGCTATCCGGGAAGCAATGGAAGCTTTTCTGGAATCAGAAGAGGAGGCTCAGAAAGCAGGAGAAGAGCTGAAGACCATGCTGAATGTGATCGATGAAGTATGTGTACGGCTCACGGAAGATCTTGGAAGAGAACCAACGGCTGAAGAAGTAGCCGAAAAGATAGGCAGAGATCCCTCAGATGTGAAATATCTGATGAGGATCGCATTAAGCGCTGTAAAAAAAGACTGACCAACATAAAGAGGGAGGATAGATCATGATACGTATTGCTGTAGATGCCATGGGCGGTGACTTTGCCCCGGAATGTAACGTAAAAGGCGCTGTCAGCGCCCTTGCGGCAAATAAGGAGATAGAAGTCATCCTGATCGGGAATGAAGAGGCTGTAGACCCGATTTTAAAAGGCCTGGAATATGATAAAGACCGTCTGGAAGTGATCCATACCACAGAAGTTATCGAAACTTCTGACGAGCCGGCTATCGCTGTGCTTAAGAAAAAAGACTCTTCTTTGGTGGCCGGCATGAAGATGCTGAAAAACAAGGAAGCAGATGCTTTTGTTTCTGCCGGTTCTTCCGGCGCTATCCTGGTGGGCGGCCAGATCATTGCCGGTCATATCGGGAATGTAAGAAGAGCTCCGCTGGTAGTGGAAGTGCCTACGGTAGAAGGAAAATCCCTGCTTTTAGACTGCGGCGCCAATGTGGATGCGAAGCCTGAGTATCTCCTTCAGTTTGCCATCATGGGAACTTTATATGCGAAGTATATCATGCATAAAGAAAATCCCACAGTGGGCCTTCTGAATATCGGAACAGAAGAATATAAGGGCAATGCATTGACCAGAGCTGCTTATCCCTTGTTAAAGGAATGCGATCAGATCAATTTCGTAGGCAATGTAGAAGCCAGAGGACTGCCTTTCGGGGAGGCGGACATCTATGTCTGTGATGCCTTCGCCGGGAACATTGCCCTGAAGACCTTTGAAGGTGTGGGCAAAGCCCTCTTAAAACAGATCAAAGCTTCTCTTATGACCTCCTTCTCTGGAAAGATGGGCGGTCTTCTGATCAAGCCTTCTTTGAAAGGGCTTATGAAGACTTTTGACTCTTCTGAGGATGGCGGCGCGCCGCTGTTAGGTCTGAACGGCCTGGTGATCAAAGCCCATGGAAATTCCACGGATGTCCAGATCAAGAACGCGATCCTGCAGTGCATCGGCTTTGCGGAAAATGATCTCACCGATAAGATCGAAAAGGCTGTGGAAGCATGAGCGATGTAAAACGGCTGGAAGAGGCGCTGGGATATCATTTTGCCTCACCATCTTTACTTGAAACAGCCTTGACTCACAGCTCCTATATCAATGAGCACGGGCTTACGAAAGACCAATGTAATGAGCGGCTGGAATTTTTAGGCGATGCTGTGCTGGAAATGATCTCTTCCGAATGCCTTTTCCTTAAGTATCCCTATGAACGGGAAGGGGAGCTTAGCCGGCGCAGGGCGGCCCTCGTGTGCGAACCGGGGCTGGCAGCTTCTGCAAGACAGCTGTCTTTAGGAGATTATCTCAGGCTGGGCCATGGGGCTATGCAAGAAGGTGCAGCCACCCGGGATTCTGTGCTTTCAGATGCTTTTGAAGCTGTGCTTGCTGCTGTTTTTTTAGATGGCGGCATTGAAGAGGTGAAAAAGATCATATACCGGTTCGTATTGGATCCTATGGAAGAAAAACAGGATAACCGGGATGTGAAGACTATTCTCCAGGAACTTCTTCAGAAAGAAGGAAAGACTGTGAGCTACCGGATGATCAGAGAAGAAGGACCGGATCACGATAAAACCTTCTTCAGTGCATGCCTTATTGACGGACTGGAAGTCGGATACGGCCAGGGCCATTCCAAGAAGATCTCTGAAATGGAAGCTGCGAAAGATGCATTGAAGAAACTGGAATAATCAGGGAAAGCATGTATTTAAAATCCATAGAAGTGCAGGGATTCAAATCCTTTGCACATAAAACAAAGTTTGAATTTCATAACGGCATTACTGCCATCGTGGGTCCCAATGGCTCCGGAAAGTCTAATGTGGCAGATGCGGTGCGCTGGGTATTCGGCGAACAGAGCGCCAAACAGCTCAGGGGCTCGAATATGCAGGACATTATCTTTGCCGGGACGCAGGAGAGAAGGCCTCAGTCCTTCGCCTATGTCTCCCTGACACTGGATAATGAAGACCACGCCCTGGACCTGGATTATCAGGAAGTCACCGTGACCAGAAAGGTATACCGCTCTGGTGAATCCGAGTACCTGATCAATAATAACACCTGCCGCCTGAAAGATATCCTGGAGCTTTTTTATGATACCGGCATCGGTAAAGAAGGCTATTCCATCATCGGCCAGGGCCAGGTGGATAAGATCATCAGCGGGAAGATGGATGACCGGCGGGAACTCTTCGATGAGGCCTGCGGCATCGTCAAACTGAAGAAAAGAAGGACCGCTGCCCAGAGAAAACTGGAGCATGAGGCTTTGGATATGCTCCGGATCTCAGATAAGGTCGCTGATCTGGAACGCCAGGCCGGCCCTTTAAAACGTCAGTCAGAAACAGCCCGTGAATACCTGAGATTAAGAGACGAGCTGAAGATCTATGATATCAATGCTTTCCTTATCGATCATAGCCAGTATCAGAACCAGCTTAAGGATATTGACCAGAACCTGAAGATCACGGTGGACGAGCTTGCCTCAAAACAGGAAGATGAAGCGAAACTTAAAGAATCTTACGCTTCCCTGGAAGAACAGATCGGCACGCTGGAACATGAGCTGGAGGATATGCGTGTCAGGGTCAATGAAGGGACAGAACAGAAGAGCCGTATCGAAGGTGAAATAAAAGTCGCCGGAGAGAAACAGCATACAGCTGAGGCTGACCTGGCCCGGCATAAAGAACGGATAGAAACAGCTGACCAGAAGATCAGCGAAAAAGAAACAGCGGTCCAGACCGCTGAAGATGAAAGACTCGCCTTAGCCGAAGAAGAAACTTTACTTGTAAAGGAACAGGAAGAGGCACAGCTTAAGGAGACTGAGGCAGAAACAAAGATCCGTCTGTACAGGAAAAACGCAGAAGAGAACCAGCAGGGCCTCATTGGCATCCTGAATGAAAGAAATGAGACCGGTTCCCGTTTATCTGCCCTGACAGCTTTGATCAGCGAACATCAGGAACGCCTGAAAGAGATCGAAGAAGAAGCTGAAAATCTTGAAAAAGAGCGGACAGTAGCAGAAAAGACACAGGCTGATCTTACAGAAGAAAGAACAGCCTCGGAAGCATTGTTAAAAGAAAAGAATCAGGAGCTTACAGATACCGGGAATGCTTTAGAAGAGGCAGAGACTGCCTTTGAAGATGCCCGGAGAAGAAGCTATGAATTAAAACAGCAGTTCCAGATCAACCGGAGCCGCTATGAGACATTAAGAGGCATTATGGATCAGTATGAAGGGATCAGTAATGCCATCCGCCGTATCATGGAAGTCCGTTCCCGGTTCCCCGGGATCTGCGGCGTCATTTCAGATTTGATTGAAACGGATAAAAAATACCAGACAGCCATTGAGGCAGCTCTTGGCGGTAATTATCAGAACATCGTCACTGAAAAAGAACAGGACGCAAAGGCATTGATCAGTTTCCTTAAGGAAAACAGGGCCGGACGGGCCACCTTCCTGCCCCTTGATGCCGTAAGAAGCAGCGGACGTCTGGCAGATGAAAGGATCCTGAAGGAAGAAGGAGTCCTGGGAACCGCTGACCAGCTAGTCCGGCATGATCCGAAATATCAGGCTTGTGTCCGTTATCTTTTAGAGCGGATCGTGGTGGTGGACCATCTGGACCGCGCCTTGGCCTTGGCCAGGAAATACCGTTACCAGATGCGTCTGGTCACCTTAGAAGGCGATATCCTTTCTGCCGGCGGCGCAGTGACCGGTGGTTCTTTCCGGAACGCGAACCATTATCTCAACCGTTCTAATGAACTGAAGGAACTGGAGCAGAAGAATGCTTCTTTATCTAAGGAGATCACAGAAGCAGAACGGCAGCAGAACCGGGAAAACCAGCTGAAAGAGAGTTTATCTTTAGAATATTCCGATATCCAGGAAGAGATCCAGGATATCACCGTAGAGCTTACGAAAAACCGTTCCATGGCGGATCATTTAAGAGGGCGTCTGATCCTGATCCGGCAGGAAGAGAAGGAACTCTCTTTACGCAAGGATGAGCTGACGGCCGCCTTGAAAAAGGACGAAAGCGAAAAACGCTCTATTGAGGAAGCTATCGAAGCCCTGGAGAAGATGAATGCTTCTTCGGACTCTTCCCGTAATGAGATCGATGCCATGCTTCAGGAAGCCGAAGCCTCTTATGAGGAGGCCAGAAAACATACGGCTGAAATCACGCTGAAACTTTCTGAGACCCGTCAGAAACTTAAGTTCCTTGCGCAGGAAAAAGAACGCCTCAAACAGGAGATCGAAGAACTGAGGGCAGAAAAAACATCGGCGGAAGAAGATATAAGCGGACTGGAAGAACTTCTGTCCGTGATAGGAGAAGAGGAAGACAGTCTTAAAGAAAAGCTTCAGAAAGCAGCCGATGAACTGGCCCTGCTTGAACAGAAGTACGATGGGCTTTTAAAAGATAAAGAAGCCTTGAACCAGGACCAGAAACAGTACCTTGAAATGCGTGAATCATTGACGGCGTCACTGTCTGAACTTTCCAAAGAAGAGATCCGGCTGGAATCCCAGAAAGATAAGACAGAGGAGCGACTGGATAACCTGGTGAGCTACCTCTGGTCAGAATATGAGCTGACGCCCTCGGAAGCCGAGAAATCCAGGGATACAGAACTGGATAATCCGGGAAGGATCCGCCGGCACGCCCAGGAGCTGAAGTCAGCCATCAAAAAACTGGGCAATGTCAATGTGAATGCCATAGAGCAGTATGCTGAGGTTTCTGAGCTTTATGAATTCTATTCGGCCCAGTATGAGGATCTTAAGAAGGCGGAAGAAGATCTGAAGACTGTTATCCAGGAACTGGATGAAGGTATGCGGAAGCGTTTCAGAGAACAGTTTGCTGCCATCAACGACGAATATGACCGGGTATTTAAGGAATTATTCGGCGGCGGCCAGGGAACGCTGGAACTGAATGACGGTGATATCCTGAACTGTGATATCCACATCATTTCGCAGCCTCCCGGGAAAAAGCTGCAGAACATGATGCAGCTGTCCGGCGGAGAAAAAGCATTGTCCGCCATAGCCCTGATCTTTGCCATGCAGAACCTGAAACCTTCGCCGTTCTGTCTGCTGGATGAGATCGAAGCAGCCCTGGATGAATCCAATGTGGGACGTTTCACAGGCTACTTAAGGAAACTGACCCATTCCACCCAGTTCATCGTCATCACACACCGGCGCGGCACCATGGTGGCTGCGGACAGGCTGTACGGCATAACCATGCAGGAGAAGGGTGTTTCTACCCTGATCTCCGTGAATCTAGTAGAAAAGGAATTGAGTAACTGATGTCTATCAGAGAACCTGAAAAGAAAAGCTTTTTTAAGAAACTGGTAAGCGGGCTTACCAAGACCCGTGATAAACTGGTGACAGGACTGGAGAGCACCTTTATGGCCTATTCTGTCATCGATGATGATTTTTATGATGAACTGGAAGAGATCATGATCATGAGTGATTTGGGCGTCAGGACATCGGAAGAAGTCATCGAAGACCTGAAGGAAAAGGTCAGAGAAAAGTATATCGGCACACCGGACCGGTGCGAGAATCTCCTCATCGATATTCTGAAAGAAAAGATGGCAGTGCCGGAAGATGCTTATGATTTTGAAGATCAGCAGTCGGTGGTCTTCATTATAGGTGTTAACGGCGTGGGCAAGACCACTTCCACCGGGAAACTGGCAGCTGCCTATCGGAATCGCGGAAAAAAAGTGCTGATCGCTGCCTGTGACACCTTCCGTGCCGCTGCCGCTGAACAGCTCTCTGAATGGGCAGCCAGGGCCCAGGTCCCCATGATCCAGCAGGATGCAGGGTCTGATCCTTCGGCTGTGCTGTTCGATGCCGTGAATGCTGCCAAATCCAGAAATGCAGATATGCTCTTCGTAGATACGGCAGGCCGGCTGCATAATAAGAAAAACCTGATGGCAGAGCTTAAGAAGATGAGCCGTGTCATTGATAATACGCTTCCCGATGCCCTCCGGGAAAATCTGCTGGTATTGGATGCCACCACCGGCCAGAACGCGGTGGAGCAGGCCAGAGAATTCAAGGATGTCTGCGAACTTACGGGCATTATCCTTACCAAAATGGATGGTACAGCCAAAGGCGGCATCGCCATCGCTATCCAGAACGAGCTGAAGATCCCTGTGAAATTCATCGGTGTGGGTGAACAGCTGGATGACCTGGAAAAATTCGACCCGGAGGATTTTGTGGACGCCCTGTTTAACAGAGAATAACAGGAGAGATACATGAACCGTCCCTTTACTGAAGTATTTGTGGATCTGAAGGCAGATCCTTATCTTAAGGAACTCTTTGGCTTTATGGAAGTGGAGTCGCTCCGCTATACCAGGAACCGGGAGTTCCTTATCATATCCCTGGCTCTTTCCAGGCTGGTGCAAAGGAAAGACTTAGGACTAATCGAAACATTGATCAATGAGCAGAGGCTGTCGTCACTTCCTTTGAAGGCGGTGATCCGGGAGCATTATTATCTGCATGATTCTTATACTTTTGCCGATATTCTGACGGAATACTCTGAGAGTCTTTGTGATGAGCTTTCCGGAGGGAATCCTCTGAAAAAACATTTCCTTGAGAATGCTTCTTTTGAAGCGGATCCGGAGGGACATAAGCTGATCCTGACACTGGAAGACCACCCGGTAAGCCGGACATATGCCAAAGAACTCTCCGTCAGCCTGGAAAGAATCTATCTTGAGCGCTTTTTCATGGATATCAAGGCAGAGATCCGTTATGCTTCTTCTGACGGGAAAATAGTCTCCAAGGATGAGATCTATGGAGATACGGTCATTCTGAAACGGCCGGAGAAAGAACCCGAAGAAGAAAACGGGGAAGAAATGATGATCTCAAAGGAGAAGAAGACCCCGCAAAAGACAGGTTCTTTAAGAAAAAGCAGTACGGCTTCCCGCCGGAAGTCCGGAAGCGCGGCCAGCGGAAAAGACCGGAAAACAAAGAACGACTATCAGGCTCAGCCAGAAGATCCGGACCTGATCTATGGCCGTAGTTTCCACGACACGCCCCGTCCTATCTCTGAGTATGGTTTTGACGCAGAGGGACCTTTTGTGGTGGAAGGCAGGATCATGACCTGTTCGTCAAAACCTCTTAAAAATTCGCCGGACCGCAGTATCCTGACCTTCGATATTACAGATTATACGGATTCTATCAGCGTCAAGCTTTTTACGATGACAGATGCTGTCCCTGAACTTACCGGGAAACTGAAGGAAGGATCCACGGTGGCAGTCAAGGGGATCGGCAAGTACAGCACATTTGAGCGTGAAGTCACGATCTCATCCGTCCAGGGGATCATGAAAAGCTGGAGGAAGTTTGATTTCGGCCGTATCGACTCGGCACCGGTAAAAAGGGTGGAGCTGCATTGCCATACCCAGTTTTCAGAGAATGATGCGCTTTCTCCTGTCTCCGAACTTCTGAACACTGCCGTCGGATGGGGACATAAGGCTATAGCCCTGACAGACCATGGCTGTGTCTATGCCTTCCCGGAAGCTTTTCATACCATGTCGGACCACAAAGACAAATTCAGCGGGTTTAAGACCATCTACGGTATGGAAGGGTATATGGTGGATGACACGGTGAAAACCGTGGAAAACGCTAAAAATCTGCCTTTGGATGCCCCTTGTGTGGTCTTTGATATCGAGACCACCGGTTTTTCGCCGGTAAATGATAAGATCATAGAGATAGGAGCGGTAAAAATAAAGGAAGGCGAGATCGTTGACCGTTTCCAGACTTTTGTGGATCCTCTGATGCCGGTGCCCTTAAGGATAGAGAGACTGACCGGCATTTCCAGTGATATGGTAGCCGGAGCCGGGACAATACATGAGATCCTGCCTAAATTCCTGGAGTTCTGTGACGGCTGTATACTGGCAGCTCATAATGCTTCTTTTGATGTGGGCTTTATCACGGAAAAAGCCAGAGAATGCGGGCTTTATAAAGAACCCTTTACCTATGTGGATACCCTGGGTATGGCCCGGACCTTCCTTAAGCATCTGAATAATTACAGGCTGGAGACCGTAGCCCGGGAACTGTCAGTGGTGCTGAACAGTCATCACCGGGCAGTGGATGATGCGGAATGTACGGCGGGCATCTATCAGAAGCTTTTACTCCATGCCAGGCTGAATCATATAGGGACCCTGGATGAACTGGAAGCCTTTACGGTACCCGATGCAGATGCCATTAAAAAGATGGCTGCCCATCATGTGATCATCCTGGCCGCTAATGAGACAGGCCGCCAGAACCTGTATCACCTGGTCTCGGATTCTTCTCTGATATATTTCGGCACCGGCCGTTCACCGCGGCCGAAGATCCCGAAGTCACTGATAGAAAAAAGAAGGGAAGGGCTGATCATCGGCTCTGCCTGCTGTCTGGGTGAAGTGTTTGAAGCGGTCAAGGAAGGCGCTTCTGAAGATACCTTGAAAAAGCTGGTAAACTTCTATGACTATCTGGAGATCCAGCCCCTGGATAATAATGTTTTCCTGATCCGGGATCCTGAAGAGGATGCAAAGGATCTGGAAGATCTGAGAAATTATAACCGCCGGATCGTGGAGCTTGGGGAGAAGTATGGAAAGCCCGTATGCGCCACCTGCGACGTGCATTTTACGAATCCGGAGGATGAGATCTACCGCACCATGCTGCAGGCGGGTATCCGAAGCAATAAAGAAGTGGAAGAGTCGGCACCTTTGTATCTTCGGACCACAGATGAGATGCTCCGTGAGTTTTCTTATCTGGGAACGGAAAAAGCTTATGAAGTGGTGGTGACGAACACGAATATGATCGCTGACCGGGTGGAAGTCATATCGCCGGTCAGGCCGGACAAATGTCCCCCTGTCATAGAGAATGCGGACCAGGACTTAAGAGACAGTTGTATGCGGACAGCCCACGAATGGTACGGGGATGTCCTTCCCGAAGTCGTGGAACAGCGGCTGGAAAGAGAACTGAATTCCATTATCTCCAATGGCTATGCGGTCATGTATATGATCGCGGAAAAGCTGGTGCATAAATCCATGTCCGACGGCTATCTGGTGGGATCCCGTGGTTCTGTGGGATCTTCCTTTGCGGCTACCATGTCCGGCATTACGGAAGTTAATCCGCTGCCGGCCCATTACCGCTGCCCATCCTGCAAATATTCAGACTTTGACTCGGACATCGTGAAAATGCATGCCCGGGGAGCCGGCTGTGATATGCCGGATCAGAACTGCCCGGTATGCGGCACACTGATGATCAAGGACGGCTTCAATATTCCTTTTGAGACTTTCTTAGGTTTTTACGGGAATAAGGAACCGGATATCGACTTGAATTTCTCCGGCGAGTACCAGTCGAAGGCCCATGCCTATACCGAAGTCATTTTCGGCAAGGGACAGACTTACCGGGCCGGGACCATCGGCACCGTGGCAGAGAAGACAGCCATCGGCTATGTGCTCCATTATCTGGAGGAAGAGGACATCCAGAAACGGCAGGCTGAAGTGGGACGTCTGGCCAGACATATGGTGGGCGTCCGGCGCACCACCGGCCAGCATCCCGGCGGCATCGTGGTGCTGCCCATCGGGGAGGATATCAATACATTTACACCGGTCCAGCATCCGGCCAATGACCAGAATTCACCTATCATCACGACTCATTTTGAGTATCACTCCATAGACCATAACCTGCTGAAACTGGATATTCTGGGCCATGATGATCCTACCATGATCCGTATGCTTCAGGACCTTACGGGCCTGGATCCTACGAAAGTCCCGCTGGATTCCAAAGAAGTCATGACCCTGTTCCAGAATCTTTCTGCGCTGAAGATAAAACCGGAAAGTATCCGTGGCTGTACCCTGGGTGCTCTGGGCATTCCGGAATTCGGTACAGATAATGCCATGAGCATGCTGATCGATGCAAAGCCTCAGAAGTTTTCGGACCTGGTCCGGATCTCCGGCCTGGCCCACGGCACAGACGTCTGGGCAGGCAATGCAGAAAAGCTGATCAAAGATGGAATCGCCACTATCTCCACGGCCATCTGCTGCCGTGATGATATCATGGAGTACCTGATCAATATGGGGCTGGAGCCGGCACTTTCTTTTGATATCATGGAAGCCGTAAGAAAAGGAAAAGGCCTTAAGCCTGACTGGGAAGCGGCCATGCGTGAGCATGAGGTCCCTGACTGGTATATCTGGTCCTGCAATAAGATCAAATATATGTTCCCGAAGGCTCATGCGGCAGCGTATGTCATGATGGCCTGGCGCATTGCCTGGTTCAAGATCTTTTACCCCCTGGCGTATTATGCGTCTTATTTCTCCATCAGGGCCTCCGGCTTTGACTATGAACTGATGTGCCGGGGAGCCTCTCAGCTTAAGCATAATCTGGACAGCTTCGAAGCCAGGAAAGATAAGCTTTCTGATAAAGAAGCCCTGACCTTCAGGGATATGCGTATCTGTGAAGAAATGTATGCCCGCGGCTATGAATTTGCGCCTATCGACATCTATAAGGCGTCCGCCACCCGGTTCATCATCATCGATGATAAACGGATCATGCCTTCCTTCATGTCTATCTCAGGCATGGGAGAGTCAGCGGCAGAAATGGCTGAAGCAGCGGCAAAGAAGGG
>CACZSO010000240.1 GCA_902783795.1 uncultured Eubacteriales bacterium | reverse complement strand
GCTCTGTCTGTGCCGTGGTCTGAACTTCCGTAACCTTTTCTGTGGAGGACTCCTCTGCGGATGACAGAGATGTCACCACCTCCTCCTTCCCACAGGAAGCTAACAACAGCATTAGGATTATTAAGGTCACTGCATAAATACGTTGATAAACTTTTTTCATTTTCACCCCTCCTGTCCTGATGGAAATATTATACCTCAAAAAAGCTGATATTAACAACCACGACATGAAATGCTCTTTTTTTGACACGAAATGACTTTTCCAGATCAATACCTTTTCAATCAAAGTTACGCTAAAGATCTTCGGTACACTAATTCACGCAGACTTCTACTATAATACCCTCTTCAGAGGTCGAGCTATGACTGCTGTATACTAAGTCCAATAGTTTTCATACTTAGTACCTTTTTCAGATGTTAGGACTGTGACCTCTGGTATACCAAGTTTAGCAGACTTTTTATTTGATACCCTTCCCCATGTTAGATTCGTGCATGGCAGTACACTATTTTCAACAAGCTTCTCGTTTAGTATCCTCTTTCAATGTTGATTGTGTGACTTCTGACATACCAATTATAATAGATTTTGTATTTGGTTCCCTTTTCAGAAGAGTGGTCTGTGACCTCTGGTATACCGAGTTTAGCAAACTTCTTGTTTGGTATCCTTTTTCAGATATAAGCCTGATCAGATGGTATACTTTTTCCTGCTAGATTCTCGTTTGGTGCACTTTCTGAGAGATAAGTCAAGATCTGCCAGTATACTATTTTTAGTATTCTTCTTGTTTAATATCCTTTTCGTGGCTAAGCTCAAGATTACAGGATACTATATTCATTTGGATTCCCGTTTAGTATCCTCCTTAAAAAGAATGAAAATCGTCACCGTCGTCTGCATGCTGATCTTCGTCGACAGAAAATCCATCTTAAGAATAGCCATCCAACATCTTCCTTTCTTTTTATTCTGGATGCCAAAGGCAAACACATCTGTTCCGGCCATATACCCCTCCGAAACACCCTTTAATTATTTAAATGGTAACAAGAAACAGGCAGCCCTGTCAACGGTAAATTAACTCAGCCTTAAAGGCAGAAATATGAGTTTAAGGCTGAGTTTCTCACCTTCACTCCCCCACGGCTTCCTCGTAAATTCAGCCTTAAATCCTGAAATTTGCGTTTAGGGCTGAGTTTCTTGCCTTTATTGCAGTTTCTGCACGAAAATTGCAGGCATCATCAGTTTGAATAGGTGCGTTCATATTATCTTGATTCTTGACAGCTGTTTCCTGTCATTTTATAATAGTTTTATAGTAAACTGATTTTTAAGATCTGTCTTCTCTTTTTGAACCTTCGGTTCTGTTTATGAAAGGAGTTCTTATGCCGGATAATGATCTTATGAAAAGTCCTGCTTCGGTGCTTGAGTGTAATGATACGGTCTACCGCTGGGTCTATGAGCTGCCCATGTGGAAGAGTCTGTTCCTGCTTTTCGAAGTCTGGCGTGTCCTGCTGATCGCCTGTCTGATCCCCTTTGTCATCCTTTTGATCGCCGGCAGCGGGTCTTTCCCGGACCGGCTCTGGGGCGGCGTATGTACGCTGGCGATTCCCCTGGCCATTCTGCTGGTACTGTCCGTTCCCGCTTATCTGATCGTCACAAAAGCAAATAACGGCAAATACACGGTCCTCTTTGAAATGGACGATGAGTGGATCACCCATACACAGATCAAGACAGAAAAAGCCCGGGCTTTAGAGCAGCTGACCATGCTGGTCGGAGCAAAGGCCGGGAATCCCACCGCCATCGGCGCCGGACTGTTGAGCGCCACGGGAGGAAGTCTCTCCAGCCGTCTCATCAATGTACGCCGCATTACGGCTGTCCGCAGCAAGCACCTGATCAAGGTCCATTCTCTTCTTAAAAGGAATCAGGTTTATGTGGATGATGCCGGTTTTGACTTTGTCCTGAACTATCTGGCCGGGCACTGCCCGAATGCCAGAGTCAAGAAATAATCACATTTTACAAGGAGGCACTTATGGCAAGAAAATTTATCTGTAACCCGGATTACCCGGTAGTGGATACCCAGTGGGGCAAGTTAAGAGGCTTCGTTTTAGACGGCATCTTCACCTTCCAGGGCATCCAGTACGCGAAAGCCCGCCGTTTCCATATGCCCGATGACTTAGAGCCCTGGGAAGGCATCAAGGATGCCACGAACTACGGCTGCACCGCGCCTACCATGGGTAATCCCATCCCTTCCGGCGAGATCCTGATCCCGCACCGCTACTGGCCGGAAAACGAGACCTGCCAGTTTTTGAATGTCTGGACCAAGTCGCTGGATAAAGACGCGAAGAAACCGGTCGTGGTGTGGTTCCACGGCGGCGGCTATAATGATGGCTCTTCCTTAGAGCAGGTCGCTTATGAAGGCGATGCTCTGGCGGAGTGGGGCGATGTGGTCGTGGTCACGGTCAACCATCGTCTGAACATCTTAGGCTTTTTGGATCTGTCTCAGTACGGCGAAGAATATGAGAACTCCGGCAATGCCGGCATCGCTGACCTGGTCGCTTCCCTTAAGTGGGTCCACAATAACATCGCCGGCTTCGGCGGTGACCCGGACAATGTCCTGATCTTCGGCCAGTCCGGCGGCGGCGGAAAGGTCTGCACGCTTCTGCAGACTCCTGAAGCAGCTGGCCTGTTCCACAGAGCTGTCATGATGTCCGGCGGCGCCGGTTACAGAGCGGCATCCGGCGTGGATCCGAAGGAAGTGGTGGATGTCATGCTGAAAGCCCTGGGCTTTGAGGATATCCATCAGCTGGAGAAAGTTCCCTATTCGCTTCTGACGAAGGTTTACTATCATGCTGCCCGCAAGACCGGCAAGACGCTCATGTGGGCTCCCAAGGCCAATGGCTGGTATTTAGGTCATCCGCTGCAGGTAGGCTTCTCTGAGTATGCAAAGAAAGTTCCCACCATCGTCACCTCTGTGGTGGCTGAATTCGGTGCCTTCAATAAGGCCGCGGATCCGGATGAATATTTCAAAGGCCATGCTGCCGAAGTAACGGAAGCTTTCAATAAGGCTTATCCGGATAAGATCGGCCAGAACCCCGCTACCGCTGCTGACAGAAACGGTGTCGTAGACTTCTTAAAGTGCAGAGCGGCTTCGAATCCGGAGACCCCCGGTTACGGCGGACTCTTAGCCCTGACCTTCGATGTCAACGGCGGCACCCCTGCCTGGCACTGCGCTGATATCCCCTTCGTCTTCCATAACGCTTACCGTGTAGGAAACTGCAATATTGAAGGCGTGACGGATAAGATCGAAGAAGACATCGCCGGCTCCTTAGTCGCCTTTGCGAAGAACGGTGATCCGAACCACGAAGGTATGGTCACCTGGGTTCCCTTCACTTCCAACTGCTATGCCACCATGGTCTTTGACCGTGAGACTGCCTGTCGTGTGGATCACGATGCAGAACTTCGCGAAGCGCTGAAGAAATACGCTCCCGTCAGAGCTTTCCGGAATATGATCCCGGACGAAGATGAAGAAGAAGCCGGCAGAGCCTGGCTGTATTGATCCTTACGGATGCTTAGACAATAGTTGCTGCTAATATTTCATCTGTTATGCTGATGGTATGGGTGTCACATCACCCATATCATCAGCATAGACAAAAAGGAGGAAAAATGAACAGCAATGTCAGAAAAATGAAAGGGATTATTGCATCGATCTTTTGATCGCGACATTTCTGGTCTCAACACCTGTAAATGCTTATCCAACAGTGCAAAGCCCTTATAAGATTGATGGAAAATATGCAACAGGATCAGTAGCTACCTATGACATATCCACTGCTAAATTT
>CACZSO010000239.1 GCA_902783795.1 uncultured Eubacteriales bacterium | reverse complement strand
GAAGGTCTCCAAACATACCGGGAATGACTTCAGTAATCGTCAGTTCTTTTTCGTTAAACGGCGGGTATTTCATGGCTTTCTCCTTTCGCAGCTGTCTATGCCTGGAATATATTATAGCTCATCCGGAGCCTTCATGGAATCTCCTTTTTTATAGCGGTATACCGTCTGCTATTCAGGTCGGCAGCATGAGAGCCGGACAGCTGATCCGTTTCATGGCAGGCGGCGGCAACTCAAATAAAAATCTGCGGGTGGAAGCCATGGGTGCCTCCGGCACCACGACGCCGGATCTGTATGATGCGCCTGGCATCCCCAATGTGATCTCCTCCGACGGTCCGGCAGAGCTGAATCTCACGAGCCAGGTGGTGGAGCTGCCTGACGGCAGCACAAAAGCTGCAGCCGCTCAGTGTGACCTTGTGATGCCCGGCCGCCCCGCTCAGTGGGATGCGCTGCAGAAGGGCCTTGAAAACGGTGCGGTGCAGCTGGAAGATCTTCGGCGCAGCGCTGCCCGAGTGCTGTGGATGGTGCGCCAGGCGATGAAAATGAAGCCGGATTTGCTTACACACTGAGCAAGAGATTCGTTGTGTGGTACGCGGCAAAATGCGCCCATGAATACGCAAAGAAAGGGATCCGCGTGGTTTCCGTGAGCCCGGGACTCATCGAGACGGACATGGGAACACGCGAAGCGGAAGCATGGGACTATACGAAGGATATGATCGAAAGTACCTGTGAACACAGAATGGGAACAGCAGCAGAAATGGGATTCACGATCGCGATGATCGCCGATGAAAGAAACGGGTATCTGAGCGGTGTCGATATTTTGGTCGATGGAGGAGCTTCTATCGGAAAGCAGTTTAAGAACAAGTAAGCTCCAGTCCATGCAAAAGCCTTGTATTGCAGTATCCACTGTGGACCAGGGCTTCGTAAAAGGATCCCTAGGGACAGTATCTTCCTGACAGCGATCAGAAATAAGATCTGCGATATTTATCAGGTCAACGGGTATATGCTTCAGTATAGCCAGATTCCAATCGTATAAAAAGCCGGATCCTCTCAATAACAGGATCCCAACAACAAAAGCCGGACCCCTCAATAACTGGATCCCAACAACAAAAAGCCGGAACCTCTCTGAAAATGAGGTTCCGGCTTTTGTTACATGCTGAGGCTGTCAGATGTTCGCTCACAACATGGGCGATCTTATTGTATTTGTTGATTGCTTTGGGACTGAGTTCGGGGATTCGGAAATGATCGCACAGTATGTGCGGGATTCCTATGATTTAACGCCAAAGGGGATCATTGACAGGCTGCATCTCCTGGATATTGATTACAACAAAATCAGCAGCTGTGGGCATTTCAGAAAGAGAGACCTTTCCTGGAAGATGTGAGAAGAAATCCTCCGGCTCATCACCGGAGGATGCTGTTATGAAAGAAAATCTCCCCAGTCCCGCCAGGAAACGTAAGAGGTTCCATTAATCGTCATGGAGATATCACCGAGATAAAAAACGGCATTCCTGGCATGTGCATCTTTTCGTAATTCCAGATACTTCCTTGTATTTGCCGACAGTTTTGCTTCCGGAGCGTTGGCACTCTTGATTTCGATGGCAAATGTGTGTTTCCAGTCTGCGATCGTATCGACTTCAAAGCCTTTGCTGTCGCGGAAGAATGTAAGATTGGGCTTTTTACAAAGGTTCATCCGATGCTTCAAAAGCTCTGATACGGCGAAGGTTTCAACAACGGCTCCTTTATGACGGCTCAGGAGAAGTTCTTCTTTTGATTCAAGCCGGAGTAAATGGCATAGTAAACCGGAGTCAATAAAATACAGTTTGGGAGTTTTTACAATGCTTTTACCCAGGTTATTGGTATCAGGTTCCAGAAAATGAATGATAAAGGATGTCTCTAGAATCGAAAGCCATTTCTTGATGGTAGGCGCAGAGACGCCCACATCCCTGGCGATGCTTTCCATGGAGAGAAGCTGGCCACTGTAGACAGCACAAACCTGAATGAACTTTTTAAAAGTGGACAGATTCTCAACATTGATCTGGTCACGGACATCCAGATCAAGATAGGTATCGATATAGCTCTCATACCAATCGTCTGGAATGAAGTGTTTTTCAGGATCGTGAAGCGGTGGATATTGGCCTCCAAAAATAATGTCATAGGGATTGTTGGGAAGAATACCTTCATCTTTTAATTCCCTGACGGAAAACGGAAGCAGTTTCAGAAATGTAACCCTGCCAGCCATGCTATCGGTCATGTTCTGCTTCAGACGGAACTGACTGGAACCTGTCAGGATGAATTTTCCTGGTGTGAACTGCGAATTATCCACATGTATTTTTATTGCATTAAAAATCTCAGGAACCTTCTGAGCTTCATCAATGATGGCTCCATCCGGGAATGCTGCAATGAAATCAGCTGGATTTGAAATGGCAAGTTCACGCATGGTTCTGTCGTCAAAAGTGATATAGCGCTTGTCCGGGAATACGGCTTTGGTCAGAGTGGACTTTCCGCTTTGCCGAGGACCAGTAACACCGATGACCGGGAACTGTGACGCGAGACGTAAAAGTGCCTCTTTAGCGATACGGTTTATCATACGGACTCCTCCTGCTGGTATAATCTAAAGTTAATGACTGTGAAAATCTAAAGTTTGAGGCGGATATAATCTAAAGTATAGCATAGAAGAAATCCAAAGTCAAAGGTGGTAATAATCCAAAGTGGATGTTTTTTGTGAATATGGAGGGGAATAAGAAATGTCAATGAAACCGATGGTCCCGTGCAAGCATCCGGGCTGCCCGGAGCTGGTGCCGTCAGGGACCAAATACTGTGAAGCGTACAAGGCTCTGCGCATAGAAGAGGTACGATCCGCTGCCAGCCGCGGTTATGGAGCAGAATGGCGTAAGGCCAGCAAACGGTTCCTGCAGGTGCATCCGTTATGTGTGAGGTGTATGATGCAATTCTAAAGGTTTTCCCATCACGATCGTATGAAGCATATCATGGCTTTCTCCTTTCGCAGCTGTCTATGCCTGGAATATAGTATAGCTCATCCGGAGCCTTCATGGAAGAATGAATGCATGATTATCTCAAAAAGCAACCAATGGGTATAAAAATAACCATTTGGAGTTGCGTTTTGGGCGGAAATATGTTACTGTAAGGATGACGGGTGGTCCGATGGCTGCCACAGTGCAGCCATAAGGATTGTTAAAGGATTATTATAGTAAGAGAGCGTTCAATTAATTTCTGAGTAATGTTCTAAAGCAGTATTCTAATTCATCATTTCGAAGAAAATACCTGTGCTGATTCGGCACACAAATGAACCCGG
>CACZSO010000238.1 GCA_902783795.1 uncultured Eubacteriales bacterium | reverse complement strand
TGAGGGGCGATCTTGCGCCTGAAAATGTCAATGTCAGCCGATGCATGGCCCGGGTACAGGCGATGTACAGAAGGGTCCGGTCATGGGGTGTCTGGTAAGTTTCCTCCGTAACCTCCGGGATCAGGACTTCATCGAACTCCAGACCCTTGGATACCTGGACGGAGGTGATAAGAATACCGCCGCCAAAGGTATTGCTTTCCGATGTCAGCAGGGAGGCATCGGGGAAGTGCTTTGAAAGTTTCTCGTAAAAAGCTTCTGCTTTTTTCCGGCTTTTCAGGATGATCCCGAAAGTATGGCCGCCTTCCCGGCGGAAAACAGCCAGCCGGGAAAGAATAAAGAAAAGTTCCTCCTCTTCCATAGAAAAGCCCTGGCAGGCAGGAACATCGCCGTGCCGGTCCAGGAATTCGATGCCTGTCTGGGGACTGATGGAGGCGGCAAAGGTCATGATCTCTTTTGTGGAACGATAGCTTTTTTTCAGTTCTACAAACAGAGGATCCTTAAAGCGGCCCAGGATGTCCTCCATGCGGCAGGCATTAAAGGGATTCACATTCTGGCTGAAATCCCCCAGAATGGTCTTATTGCAGGGGTAGAGGATATTCAGCACCTCATACTGTACCGGGGTATAGTCCTGCATTTCATCCACGATGAGATGCTTCACCCGGCGGTCCCGGGGCAGGCCCTGATAGCGATGCCACAGGTACAGGAAAGGATAGACATCGGCCCATTCCAGCCGGTTTTTCTTAAGGAAAAGCATATCCGGCCGGCCGATGTAATAGTAAAAGTCGCGGTACAAAGCGGCGGCGCTCTTAATAGTCAGCATGCTGCGGATCCGGTTCTTGACAGGCCCCACCTTTGGCAGGTCACGATGCCTTCCCCGGCGGGTCAGCAGTTCCTCCACGATCTCTTCGGCTATGACCGGGATCCGCTCTTTTATGGGATCATTTTTGTAGAACAAAAACTGTTCCCGGATCCATTCCGCCTCGATGACTGTGCCGTCATAGACAAAGTCAGCGGCGTCAAATATCCGCTCCGGAAGGATCTCAGCATATTCTTTCAGCTGTTCCAGGAATCCTGCGGAAGATTTATACCGGACCCGGGCTTCAAATCCGGGATCTGCATTATCCAATGGATCTTCCGGGTCTTCAAAATCCAGCACCCGGTCCAGCTGATCGGCGGCAATGTCATAGAAATCCGTCTCATGGATGGGCTCCTCGCCGAGCTCCGGAATAACATTGGAGATAAAATCAGAAAAGGCTTTGCTGGGAGACAGGATCACCACATCCTGAGCTTTTAAGCTGTCCCGGAACCGGTAAAGCAAAAAGGCGATCCGGTGCAGTGCGATGGATGTTTTTCCGGAACCCGCGGCACCCTGGATCACCATGGCAGCGGCCTTTTCATTCCGGATCACCACGTTCTGCTCCTTCTGGATGGTGGCGATGATGGTCTTCATCCGGTCATCAGAAGCCCGTGAAAGCTCCTCCTGAAGCACATCATCGGAGACCGTCTGCGAATTATCCACCACATAGTCCAGCTCGCCCTTACGGATACGGAACTGACGTTTCAGCGGCATATCACCCTCAATACGGCCCATAGGCGCATCGTACCAGGCCGGACCCGTATCATGGTCATAAAACATGGAAGAAACAGGCGCCCGCCAGTCGTAGATCAGAAGCTTCCTATCCTTCGAATAACCGAACCTGCCCAGATAGTAGGAAGACGCCCTATCCTCACCCTCTTCCTGAAAATCGATCCGCGCAAAATAGGGAGAATCCTGAAGTTTCATGAGATGATCCCGTGTCTTCTCAAGTCCGGCTATGTTCTGGTTCAGACTGTTCAGCATGCCGTCCATAGCCAGCCGCTCCCGGGTATCCATATCATAATAATTATCCTGATGCTCCTTCTGAGCCTCCTCGAACCGAAGAGACGCATCCTTCACCGCAAGCTCATTCCTTCCCAGTTCCTCCGAAAGAACTGCCTCGATCTTACGCAAATGTTCCTCTTCATCAGGAAAATGCTGTACTTGATCCAATGGAATCACCTCCTCTTTTTTAATTATCTTAGATTTTGCTTTCGCAACAAGATATTTTATCACAAAAGCCCTCTTTTTTCTATAAAGAAATACAAGAAAAAGAAAACAAGGATTTCTTCTGCCGCGAATACAGGCTTTACTTGGCGCAACTTGTGTGACGGGGTACTAATCCGTCAGATTAGTATGATCAGTATGCCTCATTCATAGGCAGAGTTCTCTCGAGGGCGTACCAAAATCATGTTTACATTGTACTGGTACACCATTTCCAAGATCATGCTTCAATTTGAGGACACCAAACCGTGCTCACAGCCTTTTTGGTATCCCAATTCAAAGGCTGCAGACTTCCTGGATGGATACCAGAAAGACGAAACAGTTTGATTAGTATGTCTCATTCATAGGCTAAGCCTTTGAGGCGGGATACTAAAACCTCGCCTGTATTGTGATTAGTACACTTCTCCAGAGTTCATGCTTAGACTTTGGGATATCAAATCATTCCCATAAGTTATTTAGTATCCCGTTTCAAAAATAACAGCCTTCTGGGCGGGGTACCAAACAGTTGAATCAGTTTGATCAGTATGTCTCATTCATAGGCTGAAGTGGTAAACTAAAACTGGACACGGAAGGAGAAGGCCGCACTTAGTGGAGGGAGTGGATTTTTTCCAGGATCGTTGTTTAGTTTCTTGACTAATAGGCGAGGATATCGTAAAATGACATTTAAATATTACGGACATTACCCTGGGCCGCGGGCCTGGGGAGCTCACCCCGGCAGAAAGGGGCCAAAAAAGAAATGTACAGCATTTCATCCTTGTCACCAATTAACAGGAGGTATTCCCGTGAGTAAAGAAAAAGAAACGAGTGAGGAGAAGGAAGCCAGAAAAGAGGCAAAAGATTCTCTGAAAAATGAAGTAAAAGAACTCCGCACCAGGCTGATCAGCCATATGCAGGAGATCCGTGATGCAAAACTTCCCATCATCGTACTGGTAGAAGGCTGGGCCGCGGCAGGAAAAGGGACCTTGATCAAAGAACTCATCAGCGAGATCGATCCCCGGTTCTATAACGTAACATCGCCGGTCATCACACCGGAAAAAGAAGCCCGGTACCCCTTCCTTTACCCCTATGCTTCCGCCATTCCGGAGAACGGAAAGATCATGTTCTTCGATTCCGGCTGGATGGAAGATGCGGTGAGGAAATATCTGCACCGTGAGATCACAAAAGAGATCTATAAAGACAGGATCCGTTCGGTGAATGAATTTGAACGTCAGTTAAGGGACGGCGGATATCTGGTGTTTAAGATCTTCCTGGATATAGGAAAGAAAGAGCAGCGGAAGCGCATCAGCAGCCTGAGGGGGAATTACTCTTCGGAATGGCGCGTTTCTGACGAAGACATGTGGCAGCATAATGAGTATGATCTGTTCCGCGCCACATATGAATCCTTCATGGAGAAGACAGGCAAGGAAATCCCCTGGCATGTCATGGACGGCACTAAGAAACGGAAAACCGTACGTGATACGCTGAAACTGCTGCTGAAGGGCGTCGAGAAGGCCCTGGAAGAAGGCCGATATGTGGGTAAGCCTTTCAAGGAAGAGTTCCCGCTGATCAAGATGCCGAAACTCAGAGAAGTGGATCTTTCACCGACCATTTCAGAAGAAGAATATAAGACAGAGCTTAAGAAACTCCAGAAACGGCTGGCTGAACTGCATGACATCGTCTACCGGAAGAAGATCCCAGTGATCTTATGTTATGAGGGCTGGGATGCGGCCGGAAAAGGCGGCAATATCCGCAGGATCACAAAGCCCCTGGATCCCCGTGGCTTCGATGTAATGCCCATCGCGTCGCCCATCCCGCCGGAACTGAACCGTCAGTTCCTGTGGCGCTTCTGGACACGGCTGCCGAGGAGCGGGCACATCGTCATCTTTGACCGGACCTGGTATGGCCGGGTCATGGTGGAGCGGCTGGAAGGCTTCTGTACCGAGGATGACTGGAAACGGGCTTATAATGAGATGAATGAGTTTGAACGCCAGCTCACTGACTGGGGTGCCGTGGTACTGAAATTCTGGATCCATATCGATTCAGACACCCAGCTGGCCCGGTTCACTGACCGGCAGAACACACCGGAGAAGCAGTGGAAACTGACGGATGAGGACTGGCGGAACCGTGAAAAATGGCCGCAGTACGAAGAAGCCATCGATGAAATGATAGAGAAAACATCAACGGAAAATGCCCCCTGGTATATCATCGAGTCGAACGATAAAAAATACGCCCGCATCCGGACGCTGAAGATCGTCATCAAAGCCCTGGAAAAAGCGTGCGAGGAACATTTAGGATAAGGACGGCCTATGTCACCGAAAGAAAAGAAAAACAGTAAAGAAAAAGGGGCTCCCGTTGAGAATACTTTTATTAACCGGGAGGTAAGCTGGCTGGCCTTTAATCTGAGGGTGCTTCTGGAAGCCGCAGACCCTGCGGTGCCGCTTCTGGAAAGGCTGAAATTCCTGATGATCTACCAGTCTAATATGGAAGAATTCTTCCGGGTGCGCATCGGTATCCTGATCCACCGGGAAGCATTGGAGCCTGAGGCGAAAGACCGGCTGTCCGGCATGCTTCCTACGGCAGAGATCCAGGAATGCATGCGGATCGTGAGGGAGCAGCGGGTGCTCATGGAGAGCATCTGGAAAGAACTTCAGGAAGAACTGAAGAATAATAAGATTGATATCCTGGACTTCAAGAAGATCAGCAAAGTGGATGAGCTGATGAGCAAAAAACTCTTCGGCGACATCAAGGAAATGATTTCACCCCGCATCATCGGGGTGAATGATCCATTGCCCTTCTTCTTTAACGGAGAGTCAAATATCATCGCATTTTTAGGAAAGAATGAGACAGAACGGCTGGCTGTCGTTCCCCTGGACAGGATCCCGGCATACTTGAATTTTGAGATCGACGGATATCAGAAGATCGTCCTGACGGCGAACCTGGTGCGTCATTTCCTGCCCATGCTGCTGAAAAAGGAAAATATCCTGCAGTCAGCTATCGTAGAAGTGACCCGGAATGCCGATGTGTTCTTATCTGACCTTCAGTTTGACGATGATGAGGATTCCCGTCAGAAGATGTCTTCCTTGCTTTCCAAACGGAAGAGGGAGATGCCGGTGCGCCTGCAGATCCATGGGAAACTGACGGATCAGGGCAAGGCCTTTCTGATGAGGAAAATGAGGGTGCCGGAGCGGTTCTTCTTCACCCAGACCATGCCTTTTGACTTGTCCTTCCGTTCCTGCATCAGCGGACCGAAGAACTTCAAGTATGAAGAGCATCGGCCGGCCAGAGAGATAGGACTGAAAAAAGGCGAATATTTCCGTTACATTGAGGATCATGACCTGTTGTTAAGTTTCCCATTCCAGAGCATGATGCCCTTCGTGGACCTGATCTATGAAGCGGCGGATGATCCGGAAGTGCTGTCCATCAAGATCACCTTATACCGGATGTCAGCCAGTTCTAAGATAGCGGCAGCCTTAGCTTATGCCGCTGATAAAGGAAAAGATGTGCTGTGTCTGCTGGAACTTCGCGCGCGTTTTGACGAGCAGTCAAACATCGACTATTCGGAAATGCTGGAAGATGCAGGCTGCCGGGTCATTTACGGCCTGCCGGAATATAAGGTGCACAGCAAACTCTGCGTTATCACCAGGCAGCATAACGGGAATCTGTCCTATATTACCCAGGTGGGTACCGGCAACTATAATGAAGTGACCGGCGAACAGTATACCGATCTGTCCCTGATCACATCGAATAAGGCGGCCGGCGAGGATGCGGAGACAGCGTTCTCGGCACTGCTGAATGGAGAGATCCCGCCGGAGGTGCATACTTTATGGATCGCTCCCTTATCCTTTAAGAGCCGGGTGCTGTCCTATATGGACCAGGAGATCGCGAAAGGACCGGAAGGCCGGGTGATCATGAAGGTGAACTCCATGAATAATGTGGATATCATGGAGAAGCTCATAGAATGCTCACAGGCCGGTGTACAGGTGGAACTGTACATCCGCGGGATCTGCTGCCTGCGGCCCGGGATCCCCGGAAAAACAGACAATATCGTGATCAAGAGTGTGGTAGGCCGGTGGCTGGAGCACTCCCGGATCTATAAATTCGGCGAAGGAGAGGAAGCCCGGATGTTCATTGGCTCCGGCGACCTTTTAAACCGCAACCTGGAACGGCGTGTGGAGGCTTTTATAGAAGTGACGACGCCGGATACCCGGGAGCAGATCGATGTGATCCTGGATGCCTTCCGGAATGATTTTGAGAAATCCCGCACCATGCTGTCTGACGGTACTTATATCCGGGAAGAGCCTCGGGAAGGCACCTCTTGCCAGGAAGTGCTGTACCGCTATTTCAGCACGAAAAAGGTGGAAACAGAGCAGGCACCGGAGAAGACTGCGGCCAGAACTGCCCGGCAGACACCTGTGAAAAAAGCCGCATCTGAGGCGGCCCGTACTGCAAAAACACCTTTAAGCCGGGTAGTCAGCCGGCTTAGAAAGCTGATCAGATAAGCCTTAAGAGAAAGGAGAATACCATGTCAGAATCTTATAATATATGTCTGGATGTGGGCGGAACAAAGGTTTTAGGCGCTATTTTCAATGAAAATGACGAGATCATCTACCGCCTGAAAAAACGCTCCAAGGATGGCGGCGACAGTTCGGCCGATGTCGAAAAGGTCATTGTCAGTGTCGTAGAAGAAATGATCAAGAAGTCAGGGATCGATGAGAAAAAGATCAATGCCATCGCTTCCTGTGCACCCGGCGTTATAGACCAGGGAACCGGCGTGGTGCTGTTTACGCCTAACCTGCCCTGGCGTAATTACGACATGCGCGCTTCCATGGAAAAGAAATTCGGTGTGCCTTTCTTTGTGGGCAACGATGTGAACCTGGGTGTTTTGGGTGAGCATGTTTATGGCGCTGCCCGCGGCTATAAGAACGTAGTGGGCTTCTTTGTAGGCACCGGCATGGGCGGTGGTCTGATCCTGAACAACACTCTGTTCACCGGCAACCAGTTTAAGGCAGCGGAATATGGCCACATGATCCTGGATCCGGAAGGACCGCTGTGCAACTGCGGACAGCGTGGCTGCCTGGAAGCTTTTTCCAGCAAACAGGGCATGAGCGCCTATATCCGTCAGCAGGTCTCCCGGGGCCGTAAGAGTATGATGGCCGATGCGGTGCAGGAAGGTGTTTTCCGCAGCAAACAGCTGAAGAAAGCCCTGAAAGAGAAGGACGCGGTGGCTGTGGAAGCCGTAGACCGCGCCTGCCATTATCTGGCCATAGCCACCGGCAACCTGATCAATACCATCAGCCCGGACCTGGTCCTTTACGGCGGCGGTGTGATCGAAGCCATGGGCGAGACCTTCTTAAAGAGGATCCTGAAGGAAGTAGACCGTTACTGCATGCCGCAGATCAGGAATACCGTAGATATCCGGATCGCTTCCTTAGGCGATGATTCCATCCTCTATGGTGATCTGGCACTGATCAAAGGACAGGAGTAAATAAAATATCCGCCGGAGCCATCAGGTTTCCGGCGGTTCTTTTTCCAGATATTTATGATACAGATCCGGGCGGTTAAGCCTAGTCTTTTCCAGACTTTGCGCTTTTCTCCATGCCCGGATCTTTTCATGATCTCCCGAGAGCAGGACATCCGGGACAGGGAGACCCTGATAGATCTGAGGGCGGGTATATTGCGGATATTCCAGCAAGCCTTCCCAGTAACTTTCGTCTTCGTAGCTTTCTGGTGTTTTTAATACGCCGGGCAGCAGGCGGAGCACACTGTCTGCCACGACACAGGCGGCTAATTCTCCTCCGGTCATGACATAGTCGCCGATGCTGATCTCTTCGGCATGAAGGAGTTCTGCGGCACGGGCATCGATCCCTTCGTAATGACCGCAGATGAAGAGCAGACTTTCTTCTGCCGCCAGTTCCCGGGCTTTTTTCTGGGTAAAGGGTTCGCCGGCAGCGCTTAAGAAAAGGATGCGCGGGGCAGGATGGCCGCAAGAGATCACATCGTCAATGATGGCTTTGGCACAGTCACAGACCGGCTGGGCCATCATTAATTTTCCGGGGCCGCCGCCGTAGGGAAGGTCCTCCGTCTGCTTCTGCCGGTTTTCGGTAAAGTCCCGGATCTGCCAGGTATTAAGTTCGGTCAGATTTCTTTCAAGCGCCCGTCCGGTCATGCTTTTACGCAGCACAAAATCACAGATCTCCGGAAACAAAGCCGCAATATCTATCCGCAGCATAAGAAAAGCCACCCCATTTTTTATTTTTCGCCAAACTTGACCATTTACCAGCCACACCCTTCATTCACCACTAATGCCTGCGGTGACCTATAGTACTTTCCGGGAGGCGCTTCCGCTTGGGTCCGGTGCCCTAACGGTACGTAAGCTCGGCTTCACCCTGTGGGTTCGCCTCACTAAGTACCGAGACCGGACACACTCCCGGAGAAGTACTATAGGCTCCCCTTGGCACGATATCGTATATGCAGGTGTGGCTGGTAAACGGTCAAGAACGGCTGACTTTACTATATCACTTTTCTCTTCGGCTTGCAAAAAGAATCGTCGAATAGTATAATATATGGGCGGATTTGCCGGTATCCGGGCTTTTTCTGAAACCGGCCTCAGTGATCTGCAGAATCTTTCTTTTTAAAAGGCGGTTAACTGGTTTTATGCTCTCGACGTATGAACGGACTATTTCATTATCCGGTGTTTACGGGCTCTCTTCTGAGTTCGGGAGAGTTTATGACCTGAAATTGCCTGGTACCCTGGATGAGAGTGGTATTGGGTTTGCGGAGAATGGTGAGGAGCTGAAGGAGAATCTGCAGGCTGATGAGACGGGGGAGCCCTTCGATGAGCCTGATGATTTCTTTGAGGAACTGGAGCTGGAGTCGGAGCATGTACAGACAGAGCTGATCACAGACCGTTATGTGAGAAGCTATCGTTTTGATGGAGTGGTTCGTGCAAACCGTATGGTTTCTTTTAAGGAGACACCGGGGAAACGGCTGTTTCTGGAAGCGGAAAGGGCGCGGATGCTCCGCCTGTTTATAGATAACGTTGAAATAATGCCGTTCCAGCCGGCTACACTGATCTCGCCCTATCTGTTTGAAATCACCGGACGCCTTAATGGGGATCATATGATGACATTGTCCCTTTCGAATACTTATGAGGGGCTGCCGCAGGAAGGGATCCTGAATTCTAATACAGCTTCCCAGGAGACCCAGACTAACTGGAATGGGGTGCTGGGGATCTTCCGTTTAAGGGAAGAAGAGCCGGCTTTTATCAGCCGGGTCAGGATCGTAAAAGGCGTGGGCCGGACCGCAGCGGTTGAAGTAGAAGTATCCTCCGACAGAGAAAAAGAAGCGGAGCTGGGCATTGCATCGGAAGCCCTGAAAGAGCCGGTGAAAACCACGGTACAGCTGAAAGAAGGGAAAAAACTGTTCTTATTCGAAGGACTGGAACTGGCTCCGGAAGTGAAGTTCTGGGACGAGGGAGAAGGAGAACTGTATGAGTTCGAATTCTCTCTGGACGGTTACTTAAAGCATGACCTGACAGGGTTCAGAGAACTGACAGTCGATCAGGGCGGCCGCATTCTTTTGAATGGCCGGCGGATCTTTGTCAGCGGTGAGACAGAGTTCTTATCTTTCCCGGAGACCGGCCATGAACCCATGGATCAGGAGACCTGGCAAGAAAGGTTTCTGACCCTTAAGAAATACGGGATCAACACCATAAGGTTTCAGTCCCATTGCCCGCCGGAAGGGGCTTTCCGGGCGGCCGATGAACTGGGGATGCTGTTGTTCGTGGAGCTTTCCCAGGCGGAATGTGAGGCCTTTGCTTCTGAGGAAGCCAGGCGTTATTATGAGACAGAGATCCTTTCTGTTATCCGCACCTACGGGAACCATCCCTCTTTCTGTTTCCTCTCTTTTGGAGACCACCTGACCTTTACAGAAACGGGCCGGACCTTTGCCCGTTCATTGATAGAAAAATGCAGAAGAGCAGATCCGAACCGGCTGTATGCGGTGGGATCCTCCTCTTTCTTTGAGATGCCTTTCTCTCTGGCAGATGGGGATTTCTGCCCCATGCCGCGGGAAAAAACGGACGATGTTCCTTCCTCCCTGCCTCTTATCGAAACGGATGCGGGCATGCATCGGATGCTCCCGGATTTTAAGGAGGCAGACCAGTTTTCCGGCTTGCTCCGCCCGGCTACTCTTTTGGAAAAAAGAAGAAAAGCCGAAGAGAAGAACCTGATCCATACCTGGCAGAAATATCTGGAAGCCTCG
>CACZSO010000237.1 GCA_902783795.1 uncultured Eubacteriales bacterium | reverse complement strand
TGAAGTAAATGAGATAGCCGCGGTCATACAGGAAATCTGGGGAAAACATCAGGAAGCTCTGACAGATCCTGAGATGGATCAGGCAGCCCTTTTTGCTAAGATCCAGGGGATCGAAAGCAGTCTTTACGGCAATAAGATCACCATCGCTGCCGACGGCCTTACGGAAGAAGAGAAGCTTTGGCTTACAGATCAATATAAGGAATGGGACTTTGATTTTTTAGATAGTGCTGAAGATAGAGAAAATTAGCATGTTTTCAAGGCACCTTTTTGGCTCCGGCATTGACATTTTCTGCCAGGATCATTAAAATAGGACCAGTATGATCTGCCGGAGATATTTTCGGGCAGAGGGTACGGCTTAAGGGAGGGGTCCTGCTCTCCCGGGAAAGGAAAAATAAGAATGTACATATCAGTCAACTTCTACGACAGCGCCGTGTGGCGCAGCGTCATGCTGGTCTCTGTCCTTCTGATCAGCCTTCTTGTGGCCAATATGATCAAGAAGAGGGTCCCGTTCTTTAAGAATTCACTGATCCCTAATTCCGTCTTGGGCGGACTGATCCTGCTGATCATCTCAGGGATCTGCTATTTTGTTAAAGGGGATTATCTTTTTAATCTGGATATTTTCTCGAAAGAAGGGTCCGGGATCAATATCCTGGAGACCTTGACCTATCATTGCCTGGCTATCGGCTTTATAGCCATGACGCTGCGTCCGGCGGTAAAAAGCAAAGAAAAAGGCCGGGCCGCGGAGATACTGAATTCCGGTGTCTCCACCATCTGCACCTATCTGATCCAGGGCATCGTGGGTATAGGCATTACTATGATCGCAGCCCTGATCATCAAGAATTTTGCTTCCGGTTCCGGCATCCTGCTTTCCTTCGGCTACGGCCAGGGTACCGGACAGGCGCTGAATATAGGTAAAAACTTTGACAAGACCATGGGTACTGCCAGTTATGCCTCTTTCGGCCTGGCCATGGCAGCTTTGGGCTTTTTAACAGCCAGTATCGTGGGTGTCATCTACCTGAACCACTTAAGAAAGACGAAAAAGATCGATCCGAAAAAGGTGGAAGTAAGTATCCTGGGAACGGATGATGTCCAAGGTAAAGATGAACCGCCCATGAATGAATCTGTGGATAAACTGACGCTGCAGGTATCTTTAGTGGCTGTTTCTTACCTGGTGGCTTATGGGTTCATGTACCTGATCGGCAATGTCCTTCTGGGGGAGGGCAGCAATATGATCGGCACCATCTATGGCTTCAACTTTATCTTCGGCGTGCTGGCAGCGGTGATCGTGAAAGGCGTGATGAACTTCCTGAGGAAAAAGGACATCGTCCATCACGAATACAGAAACACCTTCCTTTTGAACCGTATTTCCGGCATCGCCTTTGATATTATGATCGTTTCCGGTATCTGCGCCATCCAGATCCATGTCATCGCGGATTACTGGTTCGTGATCCTGCTTTTAGGTGTGGTGGGTGCCATCGTGACCTTCATCTATCAGCGTATCGTAACAAAAAAGTTATTCCCGGCTTATGAACATGAGCAGTTCCTGGCTTTCTTCGGCATGCTGACGGGTACAGCTTCTACAGGTATGATCCTGCTTCGTGAGGCTGATCCTGAACTGGAGACTCCGGTTTCAGAGAATCTGGTCTATCAGAATTTCCCGGCCATTATTTTAGGCCTTCCCGTGCTTTTGGTCGCGGGTAATCTGACGGCGAATGCAGCTAATCCTACGAATACAGTTATTATGTGGGTCGTCCTTTTACTGGCCTTCATCGTACTGAATATCTTCCTTTTCAGGAGCCTGATCTTTAAGAAAAAGGGTAAAAAGAAATGAAGGTGAAAAAGGGCCTCTGGTTCCAGAAAGGCGTCTACTTTTTCCTGAGCCGCTGTTTCGGCTGGTTTTTCATGCGGCTGAATGACTATCATGGGGAAAAGACGAAGATAAAAAGCGATACTTTTCTGCTTTTGGCGAACCATAACAATGATATGGACTGGGCCTTCCCGGTAATTCTGACAGGGCGGCACATGCGGTTTGTGGCTTCCTCGAATATCATGAACGGGTTTGCGGGAAAGCTGGTCAAGTTCTTAGCCGGTCCCATCCCCCGGGCCAAAGGAGCATCGGCGGATGATACGGCCGAGCTTATTATGGAGAATCTGAAAGCCGGCATTTCCGTAGCCATATTCCCGGAAGGAAATAAATCCTGGGACGGGAAAACCGGCTTTATCAGTGAACGGAATGCCCGGATCGTAAAAGAATCCGGCTGTGCCCTGGTGACATACCGGACAGAGGGCGGTTATTTAAGGACACCTCGCTGGTCAGACATTGTAAGAAAAGGGCCGATGTTTGGCCGGGTGGTCCGGGAGTATACAAAGGAAGAACTGGCCCGGATGAGTGTGCCGGAGATCGCAGAAGCCATCCGGAAAGACCTGGCTGTCAATGCCTTTGATTTCCAGCGGGAACATATGGAGCGATATCCGGGAAAAGACCTGACAAAGAACCTGGACTGTGTGCTGTATATCTGTCCTGAATGTCATGGTGTTTCCACCATCAAAGCCTCAGCAGACAGTTTTTCCTGCAGCTGCGGACTGAAGGGCAGGATGAATGAGTACGGTTTCCTTGAAAGCTTAACTGAGAAACCATTGATTTTTGATAATACAGCTTCCTGGAATGACTGGCAGAAATCCTGGCTTAAAGAAAATAAAGATACGCTGAAAGAGAGTAAAAAATGTCTGGCCTCTGACGGCCCGGCTGAATTCATCAGCATCAAAAATGGCGAAAGGTCCGTTATCGCTTCCGGTGTGACTGCAGAATTATACGCAGACTGCCTGAAGATAGGAGAGCATAGATTTCCATTGAATAAGATCAGCCGTTTCAGCACTTTCCGGAATCGGCGCTTGTTTTTTACCTGTGAAGAGGGCTACTTTGAACTGCATTTTCCAAAGCCGGTCTCAGGTCTTAAATATGACGCTATCCACCGGGTGATGACAGATAAAGCTTATGAGTAAAGTAGATTCCAAAACCAGAAGGCTGGTACGGTATGTGGTCCCGACCATTCTGTCCAGCCTCAGTATTTTTCTTTTTTCGATAATCGATGGTGTTTTTGTGGGAAGAGGTGTAGGAACAGACGCACTGGGCGCCGTGAACATCGCCTTCCCCTTTATTATGATCTTCAATGCTCTTCTGATGCTGTTTACCATCGGAGGCCTGACCATCACAGCTATTCGTTTCGGCAGGCAGGATCATGAGGGCGCAAACCAGTCCTTCAT
>CACZSO010000236.1 GCA_902783795.1 uncultured Eubacteriales bacterium | reverse complement strand
CCGGCATTGTTGATGACAATGTTTACGTCGGGATATTCACGGACCACGGTTTCAAAGAGCCGGATCCGGTCCTCTTCCAGACTGACATCGGCCAGGATCGTTGAAAAGCCAGGGTTTTCTTCTGCTGTCTTTTCCAGTTTTTCCTGATTCCTGCCCACGATGATCACGGTATTCCCGTCGGCCAGGTAGCGTTTTGCCAGGGCCAGGCCGATGCCGGAGGTGCCTCCGGTAATGAGTACTGTATCTGCCATAGAGACCTCCTTTTGTTGTTTTGTCCATTATAGCAGGCAAAAGAAGGGGAAACAATGTCCGCAAAGATTATAGTAAACGTCAGAATGTCATTGACTTTACGGGGCACATCTGATACAATGGCGGAAAATAAAAAGGAAAGCGAGGTAATCATGATGAGTGTAATGATGAATATAGTGATCGTAAATGAATACAGTATGATGACCTCGGTTTGCGGCCTGTAATTCTTAAGATAAAAGGATACAGGTATGTTTTTCCGTGGCCTTAAAGCTGCGGGTTTTTTATGCCCAAATTAAGGGGCAGAAGTGTTTCCTGAGGTCTCCGTACTGTTGATAAATACAGAAAAAACACAAGAATGGAGATATCGATATCATGTCAGATATTATGATCAGGAAAGAAACAAAAGAAGATTATTATCATACAGAACATATGGTCATGCGGGCTTTCTGGAACCAGAGCAGGCCTGGGTGCAACGAACATTTGCTGGTCCATAAGTTGAGAGACTCTGAAGATTACCTGCCGGAATTAAGCCGGATAGCAGAAAAGGACGGCAGGATCGTGGGCGGTATTTTTGCTTCGAAAGCGAAGGTCGTGGATGGTGAAACTGAACACGAGGTCCTGACCTTCGGGCCTCTGGCGGTGGAACCCACCTGCATCAGTTCAGGGATCGGAGGGAAGTTGCTGGAAACGCTCATCACCCTGGGAAAAGAAGCGGGTTATAAAGGCATCGTCATCTGCGGCGAACCCGGCTATTATCCCAAGCATGGGTTTGAGACCTGCGATAAATTCGGCATCGTCCATCCGGCTTTTGGGAATGCTGATGCTTTCATGGCTTATCCGCTGAATGAGGGTTTTGAAGAGATCCATGGGAAATTCTATGAATCTCCAGTCTTTGAGACCTGTGAGGACGAAGCGGAGATCAAGGCCTTTAATGAAAAGTTCCCCTATTATAAGCCCATGAAACTTCCTGTCTGGCTTCATAAAGAGAAGTTGGGAAGAGTTTCCGAAGTCCGGAAAAACCGTTATATCCTGCAGTTCTGGGAAAAAGAGATCCCTGCCGTTGTGAAAGGGCATTTCTATGAAGAAGCGCCCAAAGACCTGCCGGTGGTAGGGGATTATGTGATCTTTTCCTATAATCCCAAGGGAGATTCCGTGATCCTGGAGGTCTGCGAGAGACAGAGCTTCCTTCAGCGGCCGGATCAGGCGAAGACCGGGGTGATGCAGTACATGGCCGCCAATGTGGATCATGTTTTTATCATCACCGCGCTGGATAAGGATTACAGTTACAACAGGATCGCCCGCTATGTGACCACTGCTTTGCAGGGAGGCGCAGTCCCGGTGGTGGTGCTGACCAAATCAGACAGCTGCAGCAACCCCGGCCGATATGTAAGAGAAGCCGAAAGCATCAGCGATAAGGTGCGTGTCCATGCCATTTCCGCCTTGTATGGCATCGGCCTTGATGAATTAGAGGAATATTTCCAGCCCGGGAATACGATCTGCCTTTTAGGGTCTTCCGGTGCAGGGAAATCCACATTGATCAATGCCCTCTGCGGGGAAGAGATCATGAAGACCGGTGATGTCAGGACCGCTGATTCCAAGGGAAGACATACGACCACCCACCGGCAGCTCATCCAGCTGGATAATGGCGTATCCCTGATCGACACTCCCGGCATGCGGGAGATAGGTCTGGCCGGCGCAGAGGAGGGGATCGATGATACCTTTTCTGATATCCGCGAGCTGGCACAGCATTGCCGGTTCAGTGACTGCCGGCATGAGAAAGAGCCGGGATGTGCTGTGAAAGCCGCTATTGAACGGGGAGAGCTGTCAGAAGAGAGGCTGAGGCTTTATAAAAACCTGGGGAAAGAGAATGCGGATAATCACGCGAAGATGAAGGAGATCTCAAAGTGGGCCAAGGCCTATAAAAAGAACAAAAACAAGTCCTTATGGGACTGAAGATAACAGGGGTGGATATAGTCAGATGAAGGAAAGGGCATTATGATCAGGTTAAGACCTTATAAACCCTGCGATGCGGCGAATATAGCCGCCTGGTGTCAGGATAAGAAGACCTATGAGACCTGGGGAGGCGACCTT
>CACZSO010000235.1 GCA_902783795.1 uncultured Eubacteriales bacterium | reverse complement strand
GACTGTATGCCGCCTGAAGGCTCATTCTTTCCCTTTCTGCCTCCGGCCCTGGTCGTGATAAGTACGATCCCGATCACCACTGCCAGAAGGATCACGAACAGAAGGACCCATCTCCAGGGACTGTTTTTAAACCCGCCGGACTCCAGCCGCTGATTCACCAGTCTCCGGTTGTTTTTCAGGATCTCCACCAGGAGTTTATCCTTTTCTTCTTTACTTAAGACCGGAGGCTCCTCCGGGGCTGATGAACTAACATATTTCCGATAGCGTCGGGTGGCTTTCGGAATCGCTTTATCACACCACAGTCTTTCCTCTTCTTCATCGGCAAATCCCGGACTTTTTTCCATGAGTTTACGGAAAACCTCCTTAAAGGCTGCCTCCGCAAAATCCCTGTTTTTCATTTTTTCGAAACAGCTGCTGTAACAATAGTCAGCCTGTCTCAGGAATATTTCCATGAGCACTTTATCTTCATAAGCTTCTTTTTTCACGGCCTTCTCCCGTCGTTCATCCGGGCATCTTTCCCGGTCATGCTCTTTAGTTTAGAAATCTTTCTTTCTTCTGTCAAGTGATTTTTCTTCACAAAAAAGAGGAATCTGCTATTCAGTGAAAAGGCGGTGAGCCCCTCCTTTTCGGGAGCTCACCGCCTCACAGGTTTTTCTGTTTTATCAGAAATTTTCAAAGGCTGAACGGTAATATTCTACACGTTTGTCGATCTCCGAATAATCGATCTCGCCGGTCTCCAGGAACTTAAGCAGCACATCTTCTGTAGGCACGCCGGCTCTTCCGCCGATCCTGGTGCATTTGATGGCTGAGGTGCCGGAAGCATACCGGGCACATTCCTTCGTGGAAAGGCCTTTCGTCACGGCATAGGCATAGGCGCCGTGGAATACATCGCCCGCCCCTACGGTATCTACCACATCGATCTTGAAAGCCGGCAGGGTGAAATATTCTTCCTCCACGCCCTTGCCGATGCAGCCTTTTTCCCCAAAGGTAAACACTACTGTTTTAGGACCGCGGGCACGGATCGCATCCACTTCCGCTTCACAGTTCTCCAGGCCTTTCTCCTTTGCGCCGGGGAACATGGCATCGAATACAAATTCAGAACCGATAAAATAATCGATATCCGGGATATGCTCTTCCAGTGTGGGCGAATATCCATCCGCATCGATCAGGACCGGGATCCCTTCTTCTTTCGCGATCTCGACAGCTTTCATGGCTACATCGCTGAAGAAAGCGATATGCAGGATCTTACTCTGTCTTAAATAGTCCCAGTTAACTTCATCCACGCCGATCCGTCCCATATCGCCGGGAGTTCCCAGCATGGTGCGGGTCCCGTAAGCACGTTCGGCCACCACGATATTCATGAAAGTCTTGCCATGGCGGATCACACAGCCGTCTATATTGATGCCGTGATCGATAAAGTCCTGACGTAAAAACTCACCGCGTTTATCATCGAAGAAAACACCGGCATAAGCCACTTTTGCGCCTAAACGGGCTGCCGCGCAGACGCCGGAGGCCACCTTGCCGCCGCCCTGATAGCTCATATCCAGCACCCGGGTGCCTCTGTTATGCTCCGGATATTTGTCGATGACGATATTCATATCCAGACAGCCGGAATCAGTACCAAACACATCAAATTTCTTTTCCATATCAAAGCTCCCTTTTTTTATTTTCGTAGTCGAAGAAGTACGGTTCCACACTGCTTTGCTTCTTTAAGCGCCGGACTGATATAAAAGGCCCTTAGTCAAAGGCAGGCCGGAAATTCCCATAAGACTCCTTATATTATTAATAGTTTATCATTTCTCCCGTTCTTTTTCAATAGTGATATTCCGGCACAGATTGTTTCTTCATCCCGTATATTCATGGGTCTTTATGTCATAAGACTCATGTATTTTTCCGGCATACCACCGCCTCCATGATCCCCGGGATCCCTGCTCTTCTCATACTTTCTTACGGGAAAAGACAGCTTGACTGACATTCTTTTTTGTCTTATACTTGAGGCAGTATCTTTATCATTAATAAACCACATTCAGGAGGTTAATTTATGTGGACTGAAAAACAAACCGAATATGGTTTCAACATCGTGGAGAACGAGGGCGGCGCTACCCTCGGCTACTCTCCCGAATCTGGCATCAAGCTCATTGAAAAAGACGGCTTTGTCTTCAAGGACCTGGCCAGGACCGGTGAGCTTCTGCCCTATGAAGACTGGCGTCTTTCCGCAGAAGAGCGGGCGGAAGATCTGGGAAAACGGCTTTCCGTGGAGCAGGTAGCCGGTCTGATGTGCTTTTCTGCACACCAGGTCCAGATGGACAGGGAACTGACGGATGCCCAGAAGGAATTCCTGGATAAGGACTTAAGAAGTATCCTGAACTCCGCCGGTCTGGCCGGCGTTCCTGATGACAAGCAGGTAGCCTGGTCCAACAGCCTTCAGAAATACGTAGAAGGAAAAGGCTTCGGCATCCCCTGCTACATCGCGTCTGACCCCCGTAACGGACAGGGCGTGGCTGACTGGCCGGGCAACTTAAGCCTTGCCGCCACCTTTGATCCGGAGCTGGCTTTTGAATCCGCAAAATGTCAGTCCAGAGAACTGCGTGACTTGGGTGTGGCCTGCTTCCTGGCTCCTCAGGTGGACATCGCTTCCGATCCCCGGTGGTGGCGTGACAGCGGTACTTTCGGCGAAGATCCGGCCCTTTCCGCAGACATCGTCCGTGCCTTCTGCGACGGCCTGCAGTCTACCTACGACGAGTACGGCAATGATTTAGGCTGGGGCAAGGATTCCGTCACTGCCATGGCCAAGCACTGGACCGGTGAAGGCGCGACAGAAGGCGGCCGTGAGGCCCATATGGAAGGCGGCAAATACGCGGTTTACCCGAACAATAACTTTGAAGCATTGATGATCCCCTTCGTGGACGGTGCTTTCTCCTTAAAAGGCAAGACAGGCATGGCTGCCGCCATCATGAGCTCTTATTCCGCAGCCTATACCGAAGACGGTTCCCTGGGCGAGATCGTAGGCTCCAGCTATTCAGATTACAAGATCAACCAGCTCTTAAGAAAGCGCTACGGCTTTACCGGCCCCGTCTGCACAGACTGGATGGTCCTGAACGAAGGCATCAAGGAAGGTGCCCGTCACCAGGGCTGGGGCGAGTACATTGAAAACGTCGATGTCACCGCCGGCGAGCGTGCGTTC
>CACZSO010000234.1 GCA_902783795.1 uncultured Eubacteriales bacterium | reverse complement strand
GACCGGAATCGAACCGGTACGAGTATCACTACTCACGGGATTTTAAGTCCCGGGCGTCTGCCAGTTCCGCCACGCCGGCGGGTCAGAGAAATGGGCGGAGGTGGATTCGAACCACCGAAGCAATTTGCAGCAGATTTACAGTCTGTCCCCTTTGGCCACTCGGGAATCCGCCCTAAACGCCTGACAAGAAGGTATGATATCACATCAGGCTCTAAAATGCAAGTGTTTTTTTATTTTTTTATAGACCCTTACTGAAGCAGCGTCATTTCCCTTCTTTTCAGCGATGCCGCTATCTGGGAAAGAGACATTTTTCCGTAGCTGCCGGTCTCGAAAGGATACAGGGCAAAGTACAGATCGGCGCAGGTCCCGGTGCCGGAATATGCCGCCAATGTATCAAAGCAGGCCGCCTGCAGGCCATCGTCGTTGATGATGGTATTCACTACGGTTCCATCTTCATAGACATAATAGCGCTTCAGGTCATCTTCTTTTACCGGAAAGCTGCGGAAGCAAACCAGACTCATGGCGCCTTCACATTCCCAGCTGTTTTTAACTGAAGCCTTGCCTTCTGAAAATGCATATTCAGAATAAGTCATGGTCTCATCCGCCTTCAGATTTACCATAAAACCGTCATCAGAAGCAAAGTATCCGTTCGTCAGTCCGTTGGCCCGGAAATAAGCCGCTATTTCATCCGCGGCAAAGGCGTTCTGGACCGGAGAAAGATCGATCAGTGTGCTGATGCCCGCATCTTTTGCATAGGACAGGTAAGCTTCCGATACCACGAGCCTTACCTGGTTTTCCCCGGGGAATTCCAGGGAGATCGCTTCAGGGTCCTTAATGAACCCGGAAAGCTCTTCAAAGTAAGCAGCCGCTTCCCTGTCTCTCATGGCGTCAAAGCTTTCCGCGTTAAAATCTTCTTCAGAAAAGAACAGGGAATTCAGATATTCGTAATAAGGGCCGTAATAGAGCAGCCGTCCCCCCTCTTCCGCGGTCCTCCTGAGCGCTTTAAATAGCCTCTCATCCACGTCGAAGGTCTCATTGGGGTGTTGGTTCAGTGTATAGACGTTATTCACGTTTTCGACCCATTTTGTGGCCGTATAGAGGCGGTAGAGTTCTACCATCTGGGCGGAATAGAGTTTGATGATGCTTTTTCTTTCCGTAGTGGCGCTGACACCGGCCTGGCCCAGATAGTACCAGAAGGTAAAATCACTCCCCAGATTTGTGTCCGAGGATTTATCCACCTCTATTTCTGTCCACTCCGGTCTGGCGGTCCTGGCACTGATAATGCCATAGGAAAGTGCTGCCAGTCCTATTACTAAGAACAGAACTGCCAGCACTACTCTCCTTTTAACATGGCTCTCGTCAAGTTCGATCTTTTCGACCGGCCTGACGTTATAAGGCCTTTTATCTCTCGCGTAACGTTTTGACATATCCTACAATGAGGCAAATATCAGCGCTAATATGAAGATCACAAGGATCAGGCCCAATACGATGAAACCTGCGATGGTACCGGCCTTTACTCTCCGCGCCGAACGCCTGAAATGGAAATGATTGAAGATGCCCCACAGGATCAGCCCTATGATGGGAAGGAAGAAGCCCAGCACCGTATACCAGATAGAACCGGTATCGTGGATGGGGGTCTCCAGGATCTCCGCCATATCCAGAGATTCATCTATGGCCGTACGTTCCGGTCTGGGATCGTCCGGGCCTAAGATGGTGATGGATTTCATGGGAACATCCGACTCGCGGATCTTCTTATACTCTTCGATCTCTTTCTTATTACCGTAGACATAGTGTTCATGGCCGATATCCACCATTTCCGGTTTGTCTTCGGAATAATCATGCTGTGAAGGATCATATGTAAACAGGAGCTTGTTTTTCTCCAGCTGCGGATCCGGCAGCGGCACGGCAGAGATCAGGGAGCGGGTGTAGGGATGCAGCGGGAAGTTGAACAGTTCTTCCGCTTCCGCCACTTCCACGATATCGCCCTTATAGATAACGCCTATACGGTCCGAAATAAAGCGGACGATGGAAAGGTCATGGGCGATGAAAAGATAGGTAACGCCCTTCTCTTCCTGGAATTTGTTCAGCAGGTTCAGTACCTGGGCACGGATAGAAACGTCCAGGGCAGAGATAGGTTCATCCGCCACCACCAGTTCTGGTTCCATGACCAT
>CACZSO010000233.1 GCA_902783795.1 uncultured Eubacteriales bacterium | reverse complement strand
GGAACCCCCCAGGAATGAACAGCTGCTAGAGGGCAGAGAGTTTGGCGTGGAAGATCTGGGCCTGGCCTTTGCGACCTTTGAAAACGGCCTTACATTTGAATTCATGGAAAGCTGGGCACTGAACGTGGATGAGCCCGGTGATTCCTTCATTGCCGGCAGCAAGGGCGGCCTGCGCTTTACCTCCCGTCCGGGTATGTGGAATCCCATGCCTCAGCCGGATCTTAAGCTCATTACCACGGTGAATGACCAGGATATCGATGTAGACTTAAGGGTCAGTGATCATGAGAATGTTTTCTATGAGAACAAACTGGATCCCGTGACTAAGTACAACGGCAACTTTGAACATTGGATCGCATACCTGACAGGGCAGATCCCGGAGCGTATCGATACCGCTCTTATTACCCTGAATACCGCTTTCTTAAGTGAGGGCATTTTCCTTTCCAGCGAACTGGGAAGAGAAGTGAAAGCCGATGAGATCGAGGCCCTTTCCAAGTCCATCGCCCTTACGAAACAGGAGACTGAGTGGGGTACCTTCGAATATACTTTATAAGTGATCATCAGAAAAAAGAAAGGAGTGTATCTATGGCTGGATTTGATAAGATTTCTGTAGCATCATATTCATTTCATAAGATGATCCAGGACGGCGAACTGGATATCTTCGGTTATTTTGATCTTCTGAAATACCGTTATCATGTGGACTGGGCCGATATCTGGACAGAAGGATGTTTTAAATCTCTGGACAAAGACTATATGAAGGCCATCAGAAAAGGTCTGGATCAGAGAGGACTGAAAGTAGCGAATCTCTGTGTGGACGGCCCCTATGTCTGGTGCGATGATCCGGAAGAGAGGGCAGCGCATAAAAAACAGATGCTGGAGTACCTGGAAGCTGCCAGGATCCTGGACGCGAAGACGGTACGTATAGACTTTGGCTTTTCCGGCGGCGGCATCCGTGACGCCTTTGGCCCGAAAATGTGGGGAGCACCGGCAGAGGAATTCTATACCATGACTGATGAAGCCTTTGAGTACCTGGTCGAGACTTATAAAGAATATTGTAAGATCGTCAGTGACTGGGGCGGAAAGATCGGCCCGGAGAACCACTGGGGCTGGGACCGCATCCCGGCATATTTAAAGAAAGTGGCAGCGGCTGTCGATGATCCTGCGTATGGCCATCTGTATCACCTGAGAAACTTCCTGGATAATCCGGAAGAAGGCGAAGAGTACTGCATCTCGAAAGCCATGCATCTGCATGTTCACGCTAATTCTCTGCCTTATGCGAAGGATGTACTCCGCCGCCTGGCGCTCACCGGTTATGAGGGGACTTACGGTATAGAACACCATTCCAGCAAATATGAAACAGAACGTGTAGAGTGGCACCTGGGTACGTTAAGAGCCATCCTGGCAGAATTAAGGGATGCGGACGATCTTACACAGCCTTTGGAAGAAGACTATATGACAGGTGTCTACACCGGCAAGAGCCCGTTTTAAAGAAAGGGGTAACAGATGGATTTCAAACTTCGCACAAGAAGATATGACGACCTCACCAACTGGGAGATCGAGCAGTACTTAAAAGATCATGACCTGATCATCGTCCCGGTGGGAAACTGTGAGACTCATGCCGGCCTTCCGGTAGACTGCGAAGGCGTGGCCGCCTTAGGCTGGGCTATTATGCTGGCGGAAAAGCTGGATGCCTTATATCTGCCGAGCCTGGTCTATTTCAACCCGGGCGGAACACAGATCGGCCGCGGCACCGTCCATGTCAGCATGGAGGAAAGCTACCGTTATACCAAAGCCATCGCCCATTCGCTGCTGAACCAGGGCTTCAAACGCCAGGTCTGGCTGCCGTCTCATGTGCCCACCACGGATTTCCTGATCGCCATGGTCACGGATTTCTTTGACGAGACTAAGGTCCCGCCGCTTTATCTGGATGTCAATGCATATCTGACCAATATGGGTGTACGGCCGCCCATGAGCTTTGATCCCAATGCTCCGAGACCGGCGTTAAAGGATGGCACCCCCATCGATGCTTTTAACGATACCATGTTTGGCGCCTATAAGCTGGCAGGCCGGCTGAATGCGATCCCTGCCAAGGGCGAAGTGCCCTTCCCGGAAGCTCCCAAGGTGGAATTTGACGGGTTATTCCCGCAGTGGTATGATGGATATAATTACTTAGGCAAATGCTCCAGCTTCATGGCAGCGCCGGCGCCGTATTACTATACGGATCCGGACCAGCATGTGGGACCGCCGGAAGCTTTGTATACCCGGGAAGAGATCGAAAAGAAGGC
>CACZSO010000232.1 GCA_902783795.1 uncultured Eubacteriales bacterium | reverse complement strand
AGAATGTCCGTGTGATCGATCCGTATAACTTAGCTGAAACAGAAGCGGCCATCAAGGAAGAAACAGCGAAAAATGAAGCCTCTGTCATTATTTCCCGCCGTCCCTGCGCGCTTCTTAAGACTGTGAAACGGCTGCCTGCACTGAAGGTTGATCCCGAGAAGTGCAGAAGCTGCCGTTCCTGCATGAGGATCGGCTGCCCGGCCATCAGCATGAAGGATAATAAAGCAGTGATCGATGCCACTCAGTGCACCGGCTGTGGTGTCTGCCGGCAGATGTGCCGTTTCGATGCCATCAATTAAGGAGGAAAGCCATGAAAACCACGAATATCATGATCGTAGGCGTAGGCGGGCAGGGGACGCTCCTGGCCAGCCGCCTGATAGGCCAGGCAGGTCTGAAAGCCGGATATGAAGTAAAGCTTTCCGAAGTCCATGGCATGTCCCAGCGGGGCGGCAGTGTGGTGACCTATGTGAAGCTGGGTGACCAGGTCTACTCACCGGTCATCAAGGAAGGCGAAGCTGATTTCATCATTTCCTTTGAAAAACTGGAAGCAGCCCGGTATGCGGACTGCCTGAAAAAAGACGGCAGGATCATTACGAATATCCAGCAGATCGATCCTATGCCGGTGATCACCGGTGCGGCAGAATATCCGGAGGATGTATTGGAAAAACTGGAGGAAAAAGGTGTAGCCATCGATAAGATGGATGCTTTGTCTCTGGCTATGGAAGCCGGCACCTCCCTGGCCGTCAATATCGTGCTGATGGGACGGCTTTCCAGGTATTTCGACATCAGTGAAGAGATCTGGATGGAAGCCCTGGAAGCAGTGGTAAAACCGGCCTTTATCGATGTAAATAAAAAGGCATTTGCTCTGGGAAGAGCATAAAGACGCATATAGGGAGGTATGAGCATGGCTATCAATACATCCATGGAACAGCTGGGCAAGGTACGTTCAGCCATCCGCGACCTGTTTGAATACGGGAATGCCCGGGCAGAGATCATCGGCCGGGAGAATGTGTTCGATTACAGTCTGGGGAATCCTTCCGTGGCCCCGCCGGAACAGGTGAAGGAGACGCTGCTTCGGCTGGTGACAGAAGAGGATCCCGTAAGCCTTCATGGTTACACATCCGCCCAGGGAGATAAAACAGTCAGGCTTAAAGTGGCAGAAGACCTGAATCAGCGCTACGGCCTGAAGATAAGCCCCGACTGTCTGTACATGACCTGCGGGGCGGCAGCTTCTCTTACCATTACATTAAAAGCCCTTTCCTGCCCCGGTGATGAGTTTGTGGTGATCGCGCCTTTCTTCCCGGAATACCGGGTATTTATAGAAATGACCGGCATGAAATGTGTGGTGGTCCCGGCAGATCTTGAGCATTTCCAGATCAATATGGAAGCCTTTAAGAAGAGCATCAATGAGCATACGAAGGGCATTATCCTGAATTCTCCGAATAACCCCTCCGGTGCTGTCCTTTCTGATGAGATCCTGAAGGAAACCATGGATTTTTTGAGAGAGAAGGAAAAAGAATATGGCCACCAGATCTTTGTGATCACGGATGAGCCTTACCGGGAACTGGTCTACGATGACCGTCCGGTGCCCTTCATGACAAAGCTGTACCGCGATACCATCGTCTGCTATTCCTTCAGTAAATCTTTATCCCTGCCGGGAGAGCGGATCGGTTATATCCTGGTTTCGGAAGAGATGGAGAATTTCGGTAATGTCTATGCGGCAGTCTGCGGTGCAGGCAGAGCTTTGGGTTTTGTCTGTGCGCCTTCCATGCTGCAGAAGACCATCGCAGATAACCTGGGCATTACTTCCGATCTTACGACTTACCGGGTAAACCGTGATCTTCTTTATGATGCCCTGACTTCCTACGGATATGACTGTGTCTATCCTGATGGTGCTTTTTATCTCTTTGTAAAAGCCCTGGAGGAAGATGCCAAAGCTTTTGCCGAAAGGGCGAAGAAGTATGAACTTTTGCTGGTCCCTTCGGATTCTTTTGGCTGCACCGGTTATGTAAGGCTTGCGTATTGTGTGAGTACAGACATGGTGAAACGATCACTGGCGGCCTTTAAAGCTCTGGCAGAAGAGTACCTGAAATCATGACAAAAGTGCCTTGTATAATCACGCGTTTTTTAGTGAACTTTTCCCTTGCTTTTTTCTCCTTTTGTGATAGAATTTCAAAGGAAAAATAAAAGACCTTTAATTCGATACGGGATATCGGCAAGGCTTCATGAGTTCAGACAGAGGATGATCTATGTTATCCCTCCCGTATCTTAGCGGGAGGGATTTTTTTGGATAATAAAGTCATTCTGGACGAACGGACCATGATGCGGACCCTGGCCCGGTTATCCCATGAGATCATCGAGCATCATCCGGATGAAAGTACCCTCTGTCTCGTGGGGATCAAACGGCGGGGCGTACCGCTGGCAGGAATACTGAAAGAAAATATCGAAAAGTATTCGGACATAGAGGTGCTGACAGGAGAACTGGATATCACCCTGTACCGGGATGACCTTACGGAAAAAGCGGATATGCCGCTGGTGAGCGGATCTGTGATCCCCTTTGATATCAGGGGAAAGAACATTGTCCTTGTGGACGATGTGATCTATACCGGGAGGACGGTGCGGGCGGCTATGGAAGCTTTGATAGGATTAGGCCGGCCGGCCAGGATCGAGCTTCTGGTCATGGTGGACAGAGGCCACCGGGAACTGCCTATCGCAGCGAATTATGTGGGAAAGAACATCCCCACATCCAAGAGCGAATTCATTTCTGTCAGAGTGAAGGAGATCGACGGCGTGAATGAGGTCGTGATCAGCCGGCGGGATCAATAAAGCAGGATATAAGCCGTAATACGGCTTTATCATATCCGGGGAGACCCGGTCAAATGAATTTATGGAGGGATTAGTATGAATTTAGTTTACGGCGTTAAAGACAGGCCGAAATTCGGTCAGATCATCGTCTTTGCCATCCAGCAGCTGTTGGCCATTCTGGCGGCCACCATCGCTGTGCCGTCTATCGTGGGCAACGGCATGAGCCAGTCCGCAGCTCTGTTCGGCGCAGGTATCGGCACCATCGTCTACCTGCTCTTCACGAAGTTTAAGAGCCCGGTCTTCTTAGGCTCTTCTTTTGCTTTCTTAGGCTCCATGTTTGCAGCCTTCGGCGGAGCGGCTTCTGTGTCTGTCGGATATGCAGGTCTGTTATTCGGCGCGATCTTTGCAGGTCTTGTATATGTTGTCATAGCCATCATCGTTAAGGTGGCCGGCGTCAAGTGGATCAATAAGCTGATGCCCCCGGTAGTCATCGGACCTACCGTTGCCATCATCGGTCTTTCTCTGGCCGGTAATGCCATCAGTGATTCTCTGGCTGCTGCCTGGAATGCTGATGCCGGCGCTTATGTGATGTCCGCCAATGTCTGGGTGTCCCTGATCTGTGCTTTAGTTACGCTTTTGACCGTCATTCTCTGCTCCGTTTACGGAAAGAAAATGGCTAAGCTCATCCCCTTTATCATCGGTATCTGTGCCGGTTATATCGTAGCCCTGATCTTCACCCTGATCGGCCGCTCCAACGGTAATGAAGCCCTGGTCGTCCTGGATTTCTCCAAGTTCGACAATATGCAGTGGGTTCCTTCTTTCACCTTTATCGAAGCCTTCAAGGGTATGAAGTCCATCACCGGCGATTACATTGCCACCATCGCGGTCGCTTATGTACCGGTAGCGTTCGTTGTTTTTGCCGAGCATATTGCTGACCATAAGAACCTGTCCACCATCATTGGTCAGGAACTCTTAGAAGAGCCCGGTCTTCACCGCACACTGTTAGGTGATGGCGTCGGCTCCATGGTCGGTGCTTTCTTCGGCGGCTGCCCGAACACCACTTACGGCGAGTCCGTAGGCTGTGTGGCTATCACCGGCAATGCATCCGTGATCACCATCTTGGCGACTGCTTTCCTGGCTATCATTGCCTCTTTCTTCGGCCCCTTCGTCACTTTCCTTTCCACCATCCCCAGCTGTGTCATGGGCGGTGTCTGCATCACCCTGTACGGCTTCATCGCAGTATCCGGTCTTAAGATGCTGCAGCCGGTGGATCTGAATGATAACCGCAACCTCTTCACGGCTTCTGTGATCCTGATCTGCGGTATCGGCGGCATGACTTTAAAGATCGGTTCCGTAGTGCTGACAGAGATCGCCTGTGCGCTGATCTTAGGCATCATCGTAAACCTGCTGGTCAGAAGAAAAGAGACTAAAGAAACTAAATAACTATTTTAAAAACTTTATGAGGCTGCTGAATAAGCAAACAAAACAGCCTCGATGTTTAAGGAGGGGCTGATGCACCAGATCGTGCACCAGCCCCTTCTTATTTCGATATTATCCGGCTGTGTTGTCAGGTTATCATTTATTCAGGATCATAAGTAACGATCCATGGCTGTGTACAGGAAGAAGTAATTAAACTATGTTTCTTGTTATCTTTTCTTTTTACACTTGTTCTTAAATCAATGCCAGCTTCACAAAAACTCATTCCTATAAGCAGGATATTGAACTTAAGACTGAGCTTGAATATGCGCTGAGAGCCCTTGGAAGCAGAAAACTCGGCCTTAAAATCAGTTTCTTTCATTTAGGGCTGAGTCTGAAGACTAGATAGACGTTATGGTAAAAGGTAAACTCAGTCTTAAAGTCAGTTTCTTTAGTTTAGGACTGAGTCTGAAGGCTAGTTAGACGGTATGAGAAAAAGAAAACTCAGTCTTAAAACCTGATTATTCAATTTAAGGCTGAGTCTGGATCATAAACCCTGGAGACAGGAATACTCAGCTTTTACCCAGGGTGTATAATGGTTGAGCTTTAGTATAAAATTTCCTCCAGTGTGTTCTCGCCATAACTTACTTGCTGCAGATATCGAAAAACAGCCGGAAACTGAATTGTGAAGATGCCGGTGCCGGGTATTTTTCTGCCTTCCCAAATACTGTAAATGGTGTGGGATACTTGCGTGTGGGGAGTTTTTTTGTTATAATAATTTTTTAGCTTGAAAAGTTGAAGATGAATTGAATTAGTTCTCTTTTTTATAAGGCTGGCGGCTTTATTATGCAGGAGTGGTTTCTTTTTTATGTATGCCCAGGTGATCATCGATATTAAGAATAAGAATGTGGACAGGCCGTTTACGTATCGTGTCCCTTCTTTTCTGATGTCTGAGATCGTCCCGGGGGTCAAGGTGTTTGTACCTTTTGGGGCGGGCAATACATTGCGTTCCGGCTTTGTCATTGGGCTTACAGAGAAGGCTGAGATCAGTGAGGACAGGATCAAGGATATTGATTCACTGGACCTTAAGACCGTAAGTATCGATGAGCAGCTGATCCGGCTGGCGGTCTGGCTGAGATACCGGTATGGCGGGACATTGTACCAGGCACTGTCTGTGGTCATGATGAGCCGGATGAAGGTGGAACCGAAAAAAGACCGGTACTTTGTGTTTTCCGGAACGGATGATCAGTTAAGAGACCATCTGTTTAAGGCGAGACAGAAGAAACATAAGGCCAGGGAGCGGCTGTTGTCAGCTTT
>CACZSO010000231.1 GCA_902783795.1 uncultured Eubacteriales bacterium | reverse complement strand
CTCTGCAGCATATTCCAGCTGGTTCAGATCCAACTGATAAAGGGTCGCCAGTCCCGCCGCTGCCATGGCGCAGGCACTGCCGATCTCAGCCTGACAGCCGCATTCCGCACCGGAAATGCTGGCATTCGTGCGGATCACATTGCCGATGAGGGCCGCGGAGGCCAGAGCATCGATGATCTCATCTTCACTGAAACCCCTGTCTTTTTCCATATAATAAAACACGGATGGAATCACCCCGCAGCTGCCGCAGGTCGGGGCTGTCACCACCACCTGCTCCGAAGCATTTTCCTCTGAAACAGCATAAGCATAGGCTGCGATCACCCGGCTCATAGTCACATCGCTGCTTTCATTATGACACCGCATTTCATACAAAAGTTTGGCTTTCCGCGTGATATTCAACCCCCCGGGAAGTATGCCTTCTTTTGTAAGCCCGGTCTCCACAGCCCGTTTCATCTCTGCCCAGATCCGCCTTAAATAATCCCGGACGGATGGTCCTTCTTTACGAAGAATGAATTCCGTAAGCGTCAGGTCTTCAGCCCGGCAGGCATTTATAATCTCCGTAAAATTACGCTCTTCATACACTTCCTTCTCGTCTTCCGATGCCTCTCCTTCTATCCGGATGGAACCGCCGCCAATGGAGAAGATCCTGAGTCTGCCTATCTCCTGCTCATCTTTAAAGGCCCGGAATAACATGGTATTCGGATGGGGAAGTTCTGTCTCCGGCACTTCTGTATTAAACAGCACTTTTGCGTTCGGAAGCATGGAACAGATGGACTTTTCCGTAGCATGTCCCTGTCCGGTAAATGCCAATGAACCGAATAAGGTCACTTCAAAACGGTCTGCTTCCGGATACCGTTCTTTCACCAACCGGGCCGCGTTATAAGGACCTACGGTATGAGAACTGGAAGGTCCATTGCCTACTTTATATACACTTTTGATACTCTTCATCTTTAAGCCTCCATATGTAAAAGAAGAACTGTTAAATCAGAACTTCATGAAACCTCCCGGCGGATACGCACGGTCCTGCAAGGAAATCAGTGCTTTGCAGCCAGGGCAGCGCCAGGAAAACGCTGCGGGATCCTTCACACATATAAACTTAAGGATCCCCGTCTTTATTATACACATCTATCCTCACACATACAAGGGCCATGAAAAACTGAACGTTATTATTGCCCGGTATTTCCTATGATCAAAAGTGCAGCTCCCTCTTTTTGAAACTGTGACCATAAATTTTATTAAAAAATCATAAAATATCCCTTGACACGCGAAGTACTTCGTGTTACGATGTATCACACAAAAGGAGGTATATATGGATGTTCAACTGAAACGCGGTCTCCTGGACGTCTGTGTCCTGGCCGCCATCAAAAATGAAGATTCCTACGGATATCAGATCATCAAAGATATGAAGCCGTATATCGAAATGTCGGAATCCACACTCTATACCATCCTGAAACGACTGGAAAACATGAATATGCTCACGGTACGGTCTGCCGAACACAACGGCCGGCTCCGAAAATATTACCATATCACACCCCAGGGCATACAGCGCATCCAGGACTTTAAGGAAGAATGGGAAGAGGTCATTTCCATATACCGCTTCGTCATCAAGGAGGATGAAAACCATGAATAAACAGGACTTTTTAACCGCATTAGAAGAAGGCTTGCGGGGCCTGCCCCGGGAGGACGTGGAAGAACGTCTGGCCTTTTACAGTGAAATGATCGATGACAGATCAGAGGAAGCAGGCTCCGAAGGAGCTGCCGTCGCAGAGATCGGCCCGGTGGCCGATGTTGTCTCCCAGATCATGGAAGAGACTCCGCTGGCCAGGATCGTGAAAGAACGTGTCAGGCCTAAACAGTCTTTACGGGCCTGGGAGATCATCCTTCTCATCTTAGGTTCTCCCATATGGCTCTCACTGCTGATAGCCCTGTCTGCTGTTATCCTGTCAGTCTACGTGGTTATCTGGTCTGTGGTGATCTCCATATGGGCTGTAGAACTGTCCCTGGCTTTAAGCTTTTTCGTCTGCCTTGCAGCCGCTGTTTTCTTTATTATCCGCGGTGAAGGAATAAAAGCTCTCTTTGCCCTGGGATGCGCCTTTGTCTGTGCAGGCCTGGCTATTTTGTTCTTCTTCCTGTCCATGGCCATCACCCGCGGAATGATAAAACTTACGAAAAAACTGGCGCTTAAGATCAAGACATGGTTTGCCGGAAAGGAGAAAAACTAATGAAAAGCAGTACAAAAATATGGATCATCGCAGCTGTCGTCCTTATTCTGTCTGGCGGCGCCCTGGTGGGAATTACGGCTGCCCGCCGTTCTTCGGAGGTTAATAACATGATCGTACAACATAATATAACGAACACCTATCCTTTGAACACCGCTGCGATCGACAGTATTTCTATAGACTGCAGTACCGCTGAAGTCCGCTTTATCCCCACAGATCACAGCGATGCCCGCGTGGTCTTGCAGGAGCCGGAAAACAGGCAGCACAATGTCCGCGTCATAGACGATACATTGACCATAGACTTACCGAAGAAAGAGAGAACAAACTTTTTCGACTTTCTGTCTGATACATTTACGACTTTCAGTTTCTCTACAGAAAAAGTCTCTATGACCCTGTATCTGCCCACAGAAAAGTACAGCTTCCTTACGGTCAATACATCTACGGGTGATGTGATCATTCCGCCGGATTACTCCTTCGGAACCGTCACCATTAAGGGATCCACCTCTGATCTACAGCTTTCCTGCCATGTTGATCAGGACCTGGCCATTGAAACTGATACGGGCGATGTTACGCTGACGGGCCTGTATGCCTCGAAAGTACTGCTCACCACAACTACCGGCGATGTGACCGCAGCCTTTGACCCGGCTGCCGCTCCTGCTGAATTCCAGGTCGAGACAGACACCGGTAAGATCCAGTTAAAAGAGCTGCATTGCCAGAGCTTCGCCCTTACCACTGCCACCGGTAAAGTCATCTTAAATGATGTCAGTTCCGATGGAGATCTCTCCATCCAAACTTCTACTGGCGATGTGAATCTGGACCGCTGCGATGCCGCGTCCATAAAAATAGAGACCTCCACCGGCGAT
>CACZSO010000230.1 GCA_902783795.1 uncultured Eubacteriales bacterium | reverse complement strand
CTGTGTGATCACCGGCAGCTTCACCTATGAATCCGCCAGCCGTCTGGCTTCCTTCATTCGTATCGGCGCCCTGCCGGTAGAGATGGAAGAGCTGAGATCCCAGGTGGTCGGTGCGACCTTGGGTTCCAATGCTATCCGTACATCAGCCATTGCAGCCGTCGTAGGTCTGGCCCTCATCTTTATCCTGATGATCGCAATCTACCGGATGCCCGGCTTCTGTTCAGCCCTGGCCCTGCTGTTCTATACCGGCCTTATCATGGTCATCATGGCAGGCTTTAACCAGGAGATCACATTGACATTGCCCGGTATCGCCGGTCTTATCTTAAGTATCGGTATGGCCGTGGACGCGAACTGTATCATTTTCTCGCGTATCCGCGAAGATCTGGGTGCCGGCATGCCGGTGGCCAGCGCCATTGATTCCGGTTTTAAAAAGGCTTTCTCAGCCATTATCGACGGCAATGTTACCACCTTGATCGCATCTGCCGTGCTGTATATCTTCGGTTCCGGCCCGGTGAAAGGCTTTGCCATCACCCTGGCATTAGGTATCATTCTTTCCATGTTCACCGCCCTGGTGGTGACCCGTCTTCTGATCAAGGCTTTCTATGGCATTGGCCTCAGGGACGTGAAGTGGTATGGCGTGAAGAAAAAATCCACGGTATACGATTTCCTGTCCAAGAAGCACATTTTCTTCTGTGTTTCGGGCCTGATCATTGCCGCGGGCATCGTAGTCATGATCATCTTCGGTTCGAAGGATTATGCACTGAACTACAGTCTGGACTTCATCGGCGGTACTTCCACAGATGTTATCTTTAATGAGAACCGCAGTGTGGAACAGCTGGAAACAGAAGTGAAGCCCCTCATTGAAGAGGCCATTGGTTCTACTGATGTCACTTTGACCCCGGTGGTAAATTCCAACGAAGTGCTGATCCGTACCCAGGAACTGAACCAGACACAGAGAGAAGCCCTTTACAAAGTCTTAAGTGAAGATTTCAGTGTCGATACTTCGAAGATCACCTATGAGAATATCTCTGGTACGATCTCCGCAGAAATGGCACGTTCCGCGGTCATCTCCGTGATCCTGGCAGCTATCGCCATGCTGGTCTATATCTGGATCCGGTTCCGGGACATCCGCTTTGCTTCAGCTTCCGTGCTTGCTTTGGTGCATGATGTATTAATGTTCCTGGCTGGCTATGCCTTTTTCCGCTGGATCGTGGGCAATACTTTCATCGCCTGCATGCTGACACTCGTGGGTTATTCCATCAATGCCACCATCGTCATCTTTGACCGTATCCGTGAGAACCTGGCACTCATGGGCCAGAATGCGGATCTTAAGCTGGTGGTGAATAAGGCGGTCTCTGATACTTTAGGCCGTTCCATCAATACATCTCTTACCACATTATTCATGGTGGCATCGCTCTATATCTTTGGTGTGACATCCATCCGTGAATTTGCCCTGCCTCTGATGGTAGGTATCGTGGTGGGCGGTTATTCTTCTGTCTGCCTTGCCGGTTCTTTATGGTATGTTTTCCGGACGAAATTCGCTCCGAAAAAAGCCCTGGAGACTACAGCGAAAAAGGACAGGAAAAAATAATCCATCAATCTTCCGGGGAGCCTGGACAAAAGGTTCCCCTTTTTATGAGGATGCTATGAACTATACCATACTGAAAACCGAAGGAAGGGCGAAACGGGCCCATATGGAAACGGTTCACGGATCCATTGAGACACCGGTCTTTATGAATGTGGCGACGGCCGGGGCTATCAAAGGTGCTGTTTCCTCAGAGGATCTGGAAAACATCGGCACCCAGGTGGCGCTTTCTAATACGTACCACCTTCATGTGCGGCCCGGTGACCGCCTGATCCATGACTTAGGAGGCCTGCATGCCTTTATGGACTGGAAAAAGCCCATTTTAACGGACTCCGGCGGCTTCCAGGTATTTTCCCTTGCCGAGCTTAGAAAGATCAAAGAAGAAGGCGTTTCCTTCGCTTCACACATTGATGGCCATAAGATCTTCATGGGACCTGAAGAATCCATTGAGATCCAGTCAAACTTAGGTTCCACCATCGCCATGGCTTTCGATGAGTGTCCGCCGGCGCTGGCTGACAGAGATTATATCCAGCCTTCTGTGGACCGGACTTCCCGGTGGCTGGAACGCTGCAGGACAGAAATGGAACGCCTGAATGGTCTGGAAGATACGGTGAATCCGGAACAGCTGCTTTTCGGCATCAACCAGGGAGGCGTTATCGAGGATATCCGGATACAGCACGCGAAGACCATTGCCGGTATGGACCTGGATGGTTATGCTATCGGCGGCCTGGCCGTGGGAGAGACTCATGAGCAGATGTATCATATCCTGGATGAAACGGTGCCTTACCTGCCCCAGGACAAACCCACCTACCTGATGGGAGTGGGCACTCCGGAAAACATCATAGAAGGCGTTGACCGCGGCATAGATTTTTTCGACTGCGTCTATCCCTCCAGAAACGGGCGGCATGGACATGTATATACCCATCACGGCAAACTGAATCTCTTTAACCAGAAATTCGAACGTGACCTAAAACCTATTGAAGAAGGCTGTCAATGTCCTGCCTGCACCCGTTATTCCAGGGCGTACATCCGCCATCTTCTGAAGGCGAAGGAAATGCTGGGCATGCGGCTCTGTGTCCTTCATAACCTCTATTTCTACAACCATTTGATGGAGGAGATACGTTCCTCCCTTGACAAAGGATGCTTCAAAGAGTATAAATATAATATGCTTGCGTCACTTGCTGAAAACAGTGACAGATAAGCGGATACTATCCCATACAAGGAGTTGTATATGAAAAAGATTACTGCACTGATCGCTTTGCTTCCCCTGACGCTTCTTGCTTCCTGCATGCCTGCTGAAGGAGCGGCAGCAGAGGGCGGCGCCGGTTTGGGTTCACCCATGCTGTTAAGTATCGGCATGATGGTCTTCTTTGTAGCCATGATGTATTTTGTGGCCATCCGTCCCCAGAAAAAGCAGGAGAAGGAACAGAAGGCCATGTTAGCTTCCATGACCATTGGAGACACGGTGCTGACCACTTCCGGGTTCTACGGCGTTGTCATCGATATTACCGAAGATACCATCATTGTGGAATTCGGTAATAACAAGAACTGCCGTATCCCCATGCAGAAAGCGGCTGTGGTCCGTCTGGAGCATCCGGAAGGATGGGTTCCCCAGGTGGAAGCGGCAGAAGATGCCAAGGATAAAAAAGATAAAAAGTGATCCTTGAAGTTTTCAAAGATAAGGACACGGGGCAGGTATTCGTTCCGTGTCCATTATTGTGTAAATAAGCGGCTGATCAATCTCTGCTGCTCTTAATTGCTTAGAACATAAGGAAACTGACTTTATGCTTAGAATAGAAAATCTGAGTTTCATGGTGGATGAAGAAGGAACAGATAAGGAGATCATCCGTGACCTGTCACTTACGCTGGAAGATAATAAATTCATTGCGGTCACCGGCCCCAACGGCGGCGGTAAATCCACATTGGCCCGTCTGATCGCCGGTATTGAAAAACCTACTTCCGGAAAGATCTGGTTCAATGACACGGATATCACGGACATGAGTGTTACGGAACGTGCGAAATTAGGCATCAGCTTTGCGTTCCAGACGCCGGTACGCTTTAAAGGCCTGCAGGTGCTGGACCTGATCCGGCTGGCTTCCGGGAAAAGGAATATGCCCGCGGCGGATGCATGCCTCTATCTTTCTGAAGTGGGTCTCTGCGCCAGAGATTATATCAACCGGGAGATCAATGCGTCCCTGTCCGGCGGTGAATTAAAGCGGATAGAGATCGCATCGGTACTGGCCAGATCCACACCGCTGACCATTTTTGATGAGCCGGAAGCCGGCATCGATCTCTGGTCCTTCCAGAATCTGATCCAGGTGTTCGGCCGTATGAGAGAGACCATCCAGGGCACGATCATGATCATCTCCCATCAGGAGCGCATCCTGAATATTGCAGATGAGATCATCGTCCTGGCTAATGGTACGGTGACCCGCAGAGGCACGAAAGAGATCCTTCCGGAATTATTAAAAGAAGGTGCCGCAGCGGCCGTCTGTGACAGATTCGAGTAAAAGGAGACAGTCAGCATGAACATTGATCCTATTCAGCTTCGTATTCTGCAGGAAGTAGCCGGCCTTCATGATACGCCGGACGGAGCTTTTAATTTCCGCTTTGACGGAAAATCGGCTGGACGCAATTCTACGGAGAATATCAAGATCACTTCGAAAACCGATAAATCGGGTATAGACATCCATATAGCCCCGGGGACGAAACATGAGTCGGTCCATATCCCGGTGGTGCTTTCGGAGAGTGGCCTGAAAGAAGCAGTTTATAATGATTTCTTTATCGGTGATGACTGTGACGTGACCATCGTGGCCGGCTGCGGCATCTCCAACTGCGGCGGCGAGGATTCACAGCATGACGGTATACACACTTTCCATATCGGGAACCGGTGCAAGGTGCGTTATTATGAGAAGCATTACGGCGAAGGCGACGGCATGGGTAAGCGCATCCTGAACCCGGTCACAGAAGTCTTTATGGCAGAAGATTCCTATATGGAGATGGAAATGGCCCAGATCAAAGGGGTGGATTCTACCGTAAGGAAGTCTGACGCTCATCTGGGCCAGGGTTCCAGCCTGGTGGTGCATGAACGCCTGATGACTCACGGTATCCAGAACGCAGTTTCTGAGTACAATGTATACCTGGACGGTGACGGAGCCTCCGCCAATGTGGTTTCCAGGTCTGTAGCCAGAGAAGAATCTGAGCAGACGTTTATTTCCCGCCTGTATGGAAACGCCCAGGCCCACGGCCACTCGGAATGTGATTCCATCATCATGGATGATGCCCGGATCTCTTCGATCCCTGAAGTGGTAGCTAACTGCCCTGATGCAGAGCTGATCCACGAAGCAGCCATCGGCAAGATCGCCGGAGAGCAGATCATTAAGCTCATGACCTTTGGCCTGACCCAGGAAGAAGCAGAAGAGCAGATCGTCAACGGTTTCCTCAAATAAAAGAACAGATCGATACAGGTTTATCACGAAAGCAGACAGTTCCTTTCAACTGTCTGCTTTTTTACTGTTTTCGGTGCGTGACTTAAAGCATCTCCTTTTACTATAATATTAAATGAGATAATTTGATTATATGAAAGGAGATTGCACTTTATGTACATGCACAAACTGACGCAGACGGTCATTACGGGACATGATAAGGCCGTCGTGCAGACAAAAGCAGGAAAAGTACGCGGCGCCATCGTGGAAGGCAGATACATCTTCCGCGGCATCAAATATGCTGACGCCGAACGTTTCCATCTGCCCCATGATGTGCAGCCCTGGGAAGGAGTGAAAGAGGCACTGGTCTACGGCTATAACAGCTGCCAGCTGACCACCGGCCTGGCTCACGACGAACCCTATGTGCCGCACTATCTCTGGCCTGAAAACGAGCACTGCCAGTACCTGAACATCTGGACCGGGACATTGGACAAAAACGCTAAAAAACCGGTCATGTTCTGGTTCCATGGCGGCGGATGGTCCGGAGGATCGGCAGTAGAACTGTATGCTTATGATGGCGAAAACCTGTCCGAGTACGGCGATGTAGTAGTGGTGAACTTAAACCACCGGCTGGGCGTCCTGGGATATCTGGATCTCTCCAACTACGGCGAAGAATACAAATATTCAGGCGTGGCCGGTCTGGGCGACCTGGTGTGGGCACTGAAATGGGTCAAAGAAAACATTGAAGCCTTCGGCGGTGATCCTGACAATGTCACTATCATGGGCCAGTCCGGCGGCGGTGACAAAGTCCTTTCCATGCTGCAGACTCCTGCAGCGGACGGCCTGTTCCATAAAGCTGTCATGCAGTCCGGCGGCGCAAGGCTGAACTTCGACCCCAAGGCCGGTGAGAACAACCGGGACTTCGCAGACTATGTGGTCAGGAACCTGAAACTTACCAAAGAAACCATAAAAGAGATCGAGACCATCGACTGGTACGATTTCTCTGCAGCAGTCATTAAAGCCATCTGGCAGTTCAGACAGGATGGAAAGACACCGCCCATGTGGTCGCCTGTGGTGGATAATGACTATTATTTCGGCAATCCGGCTAATAAAGGCTGGAGGGAAGAGTCCCTGGATATCCCCATGATCATTGGCTGCAACCTGGGTGAAGGTGCGCACAAAGCTGCTTTCGACCTTCCTCAGTCCAAGAATCTTTATACCGATGAAGAAGCTGAAGCCATGATCAGAGAGAAATTCGGCGACAGGACAGAAGCTTTGATCGAGGCCTTTAAGAAAGCCTATCCGGATCATAGGATCATTGACATCCTCTTTACTGACATAGGCCAGAGACCCGGACTCATCCAGTTCTGCAAGGACAGGGCCCGTCATGCCAAAGCGCCTGTTTATGAATATCTGTTTGCCTTTGAATCTGACTGGGAAGGCGGCACGACTGCCTGGCATAATGCGGAAGAACCTTTTATGTTCCACAATGCCCGTTATTTAGAGTCTGCCTTCGTTCCGGAAGCGTCTGATAAGATGGAAGATGCCATGACATCAGCCTGGGTCAGCTTTGCGAAGACCGGCTGCCCGGATAATCCGCTGATTCCGGAATGGAAACCGGTAGAAGGGGAAGGCGATGCATCGAATACCATGATCCTGGACCGCAATCTTCGTCTGGTCACGGATCATGATAAAGAGCTGATGGCAGCATTCCCGCCTCCGGGACCCCGGGTATTCAGCTTTAACAGCATCGGCTTTACCGGCGCAGATCTGGAATTGTAAGAGTTAAGGAGGAAGAGATAAATGTATCCGAAAAGATTAACACAGAAAGTCATCTGTGATCCTCAGTCAGCCATTGTAGAGACAAAGGCCGGCAAGGTGAGAGGTCTTGTCACCGAGGGAACCTACATTTTCCGCGGCATCAAGTATGCGGATGCGAAACGGTTTGAAGAACCAAAGCCGGTACAGCCCTGGGAAGGTGTAAAACGTGCCCATGCCTATGGCCCTGTATCTCCGGAGATCTCCACAGTGATCGCCCATGATGCCTATTATGTGCCTCATGTACATTGGACACAGGACGAGGATTGCCAGTACTTGAACATCTGGACTCAGAAGCCTGAAAAAGGACGTAAACGTCCGGTCATGGTCTGGATCCATGGCGGCGGATTCTCCACCGGTTCATCCATTGAGCTTTTTGCCTATGATGGTGAGAACCTGTCATCCTTCGGCGATGTAGTGGTAGTCTCCATCAACCACCGGCTGAACATTATCGGCTATCTGGACCTGTCAGCTTATGGCGAAAAGTATAAGAATTCCGCCAATCTGGGCAATATGGATATGGTGGCCGCCCTTCAGTGGGTGCATGAAAACATTGACGCCTTCGGCGGTGACCCGGACAATGTCATGATCATGGGCCAGTCCGGCGGCGGTATGAAGGTGGAATCTTTACTTCAGATGCCTTCTGCCGACGGCCTGTTCTGCAAAGCCTCCATCCAGTCCGGCCTTCTGTTTGAGGATAAGGATAATCCCAGAGAGAGGACCCATGAGAACAGCCAGCCCCAGGCGGCTAAGATCGTGGAATACTTAGGGCTTACCAAAGACACCATCGAAAAGATCGAGACGATTCCCTACTATAAACTGGCCAGAGCCGCCTATGATCTTCATATAGGTTCCTGGGGACCGCTGTATGACGGTGAAGTCTACATGGGCAGCCCCATCCTTCATGGCTTCCGTGAAGAGACGAAGCATATCCCCGTCCTGGCCGGATGTCTGTTCGGCGAATTCGCGAACAACCATGTATTCGCACCTTATGAAGGCAATAAGAACGAGTGGTCAGAGGAACAGGTGGAGAAACTGCTTCAGGATCTTTATGGTGAGAATCTGGAGGCAGCGAAAGCAGAATTTAAGAAGGCTTATCCGAACAAACCTCTGGTGGATATGGCTTTCATCGACTCTGGTACACGTCTTGGTACCGTACAGTACGTGGAAGCAAGATCCAAGGTTCCGGGAGCGGCACCGGTCTATAACTGGATGATCCCCACGGAATTCCCCTATGACGGCGGCACCACCGGCTGGCATAATGCGGAAGAAGCTTATATGTTCCACAATGCTGAATATCTGGAAGCGTCTTATATCCCCGGCGTTTCCGAGAAGATGCAGGATGAGATGACCGGCGCCTGGGTCGCATTGGCGAAGACCGGAAATCCGAATCATGACGGCATGGATCTTAAGTGGCCCTCCTATCAGGAAGAGCCTGGCGCTACCTATTTCTTTGATGCGAAATCCTATGTCATGCATGACCATGACAAGAAGTTCCAGGAGTATAACAAGAATGTGAAACGCTCCATGGGCAATATGTTCGGCAGCGTGTTCGGCGGCGGCCCTAGGCAGAGTCTGTAATGAAATGGTAAGACACCTCAACCCTAATAAAAGGAGATCATAAATTATGTACATGCACAAATTAACTCAGACGGTCATTACCGGCCATGATAAGGCTGTGGTAGAGACAAAGGCCGGCAAGGTGCGTGGTGCTGTCGTGGAAGGCAACTACATCTTCCGCGGCATCAAATACGCGGATGCTGACCGGTTTCATCTGCCCCGGGAAGTAGAACCCTGGGAAGGCGTGAAGGAAGCCCTGGTGTACGGCTATGTTTCCAGCCAGATCACCACAGGCCTGGCCTGGGACGAGCCCTGGGTCCCCCATTATCTCTGGCCCGAGAATGAACATTGTCAGTACCTGAACATCTGGACCAAGAGTCTGGATAAAAATGCGAAAAAACCTGTTATGGTATGGTTCCACGGCGGCGGCTGGTCCGGCGGTTCTTCTGTTGAACTTTATGCTTACGACGGCGAGAACATGGCTGAATACGGCGATGTAGTAGTGGTAAACCTGAATCATCGTCTGAATGTCCTGGGTTATCTGGATCTTTCCAACTATGGGGAAGAGTACCGTTATTCAGGCGTGGCAGGCTTAGGAGACCTGGTTTACGCGCTGAAATGGATCAAAGAGAACATCGAAGGCTTCGGCGGAGATCCGGACAATGTGACCATCATGGGCCAGTCCGGCGGCGGTGACAAGGTCCTTTCCATGCTGCAGACCCCCGCAGCAGACGGCCTGTTCCACAAGGCAGTCATGCAGTCCGGCGGCGCTTCCCTTCACTGGGATGCTAATCAGCGGAAAGTAAACCAGGATTTCGCAGATAAGATCGTAGCGAACCTGGGCCTTACCAAAGAGACCATCAAAGAGATCGAGACAGTTTCCTGGTATGATCTGGACGCTGCCGTGATCAAAGGCATTTATCAGTGCCGTCAGGAAGGTGTTCCCACTCCCAGCTGGGGCCCCATCACCGATGATGATTACTACTTTGGCAATCCGGCTCATTTAGGCTGGCGTAAAGAATCTCTGAACATCCCCATGATCATCGGCTCGAACCTGGGCGAGATGCAGTATGCGGCCGCCCGCGCCCTTCCTCAGTCAAAGAACCTGTATTCAGATGAGGAAGCCCTTCAGATGATCCGCGAGAAATTCGGCGATAAGGGCGATGAGATCGCAGAAGCCTTCCGGAAAGCTTACCCGGACCACAAGGTCATCGACGTTCTTTACACCGACACATTGATGCGTCCCGGCCTGATCGAATTCGTGAAAGACAGGGCTAAGAACGCTACAGCACCGGCTTATGAGTACATGTTCTCCTTCGAGACAGACTGGGACGGCGGCCTGACAGCCTGGCATAATGCGGAAGAACCCTTCATGTTCCACAATGCCCGGTATCTGGAATCTGCCTATGTGCCGGAAGAGTCCGATAAGCTGGAAGATGCCATGTGTTCTTCCTGGCTGGCCTTCGGAAAGACCGGCAACCCCAACAACAGCCTGATCCCCGAATGGAAGCCGGTGGAGCCGGATAAATCCAATATCATGATCTTTGACCGGAACATCCGTGCCGAAGCAGACTTCGATGATCAGCTGATGGCCATGCTTCCGCCGGTGGATTTCGCGTCCATGTTCGGACTGATCGGAAATGGAAAGCCCAATCCCGGCAGAGACGGTGCAGATCTTGAGATCTGATGAGACTAACTTTCACATATAATGGAGGATGAAATAAATGTATCCCAAGAGATTAACACAGAAAGTCATTTGCGACCCTGCATCGGCCATCGTGGAAACCAAGGCCGGCAAGGTGCGTGGTCTGGTCACGGAAGGCACCTACATTTTCCGCGGCATCAAGTACGCGGATGCTAAGCGTTTCGAAGAGCCGAAGCCGGTAGAGCCCTGGGAAGGCGTAAAGCGCGCCCATGCATTCGGACCGGTCTCGCCCGAGATTTCCACAGTCATCGCTCATGATGCTTACTATGTGCCCCATATCCACTGGACACAGGATGAAGAATGCCAGTACTTGAACGTCTGGACACAGAACCCGGAAGCTGGTCGGAAACGCCCGGTCATGGTATGGATCCATGGCGGCGGATTTGCTACCGGTTCTTCCATAGAACTTTATGCCTATGACGGTGAAGAGCTTTCCAAGTACGGCGATGTCGTTGTTGTCTCCATCAACCATCGTCTGAACATCATCGGCTATCTGGATCTGTCCGACTACGGTGAGAAGTATAAACACTCCGGAAACCTCGGCAATATGGACATGGTCGCAGCCCTTCAGTGGGTCCATGACAATATCGAGAACTTCGGCGGTGACCCGGACAATGTCATGAT
>CACZSO010000229.1 GCA_902783795.1 uncultured Eubacteriales bacterium | reverse complement strand
GTATCCAGCACATAGACGCCCTGGTCCGTTCCGAAAACCACATTGCCTGCCGCATCCGTACAGATCCCACGGATGGATACCACGTCCAGGCCCTCATCTTTTCCATAATAGGTCATCTTATCATCAGGAGCCATATGCACCAGGGCGCCCACGTTCGTGCCTATCCACAGGCCTCCATCCTTCGCGACGCAAAGGCTTATCACGCTGTCCACACCTGTGAGACGCTCAAATTTCTTCCCATCATAACGCACCAGTCCGCCGTAGCCGCCTGTATAGATAAAGCCGTCCGGGGTCTGTGCCACCGCCATATAACCCAAAAACGGCAGGCCAGAATCGATATCGAATATCCTGTAATTATTCTGGGCTTCAAAACTCATCTCATCCCAGCTCGAAGCGCTGTCTGCAGATGCGGACATTCGGATCCCTGTAAGGATCAATGTAGCGATGATAATGGCAGCCAGAATTCTGATCGGTTTTGTCTTTGTGTTTTTCACTGGTGAAGCTCCTTGCTGTAATTAAATATATCTAAGGCCATATTGGAGCATAACTTCGGCCCAAGCCTTTTGTATTTACTGAAAATGCAGAACCTTCTTCCTGTTTATTATACTTGGCCTTAGGGTAAATGTCCATGGTAACTTTACTGTTTTCACGGCCGCCCAGGTATGATCCTCTCCAGTATCCCTTCGTATAGATCCAGCAGCATGGCACTGATCAGAATTCCCCCGATGATATCTGTAAACCAGTGAACGCCGGAGATCAGTCTTCCGAAGACCGTAATGCCGATGATGATCCTGCAGCCTGTGCAAAGTATCCTTTTCAATACGGTTCCTGTAATATACTTCCTGACCGGCAGGGGAGCGCTTCCCATGATCACGCATACCAGCATGGTATGTGACGATGGAAAAGATGCCTCCGGCTGTGTGCTGCCTGGCATCATAATGGGCCTGTAATTCACGATCATAAGTTCAAACAGGACATAGAGTCCTGTCACCACAAGATACAAAATACCCAGCGCCAGGATCTCTTTGTCGACCCTCAGCATGTTTTTCCTCCGGACCCACTGGATCAGTCCTGCCATGGCAAACACAAATGCCGTGCCGACTGCTGCGAGTCCCAGCCAGTCCGTGATCTCATACCAAAGCATATTGACCCCGAATAACTCAAAGACAAACTGATTCATATGGGACAGCCCGATACACGTTCCTTCCGGCCCGATGGCCTGAACATCGGCAAAACGGATCAGCAGGATCAACACCACCGTAAGCAGCCCGTAAACGCCGGCAGCCAGAAACTTTCTTTTGTTTTTCATTTTCATCATCCTCCCGGAATTAATCTGCCCGAAGGCAGCCTCATTCTATAAAGAGGAAGGTGACATCGCAAGAAACGTTCCTTCACATGGCCGATACGCTTCGTGTCATTGACTTTTCAGCAGCAGAAAGCCTTTGACCAGCAGGATGCAAAGATAGAAAAACCCAGCATAGGGCTGCTTTGCCAGCATAAAAAGCATAGTCCCGAGGATCGACAGGGCCATTCCGGTGACCAGACGGTGCCGGATCCATACCGGCTTTTCCAGACTGTTGAATATGATCATAAAAAAGCCATTGATCACGGTCAGTGCCAGTACGATAATAAATACGATCTGCAGCCATCTGCTGATCTCTGTCAAAGCAGACACAGAGACCGAAGAAACATGGCCGGTTCCGCCGTTCCCAAAAACAGGGAGAAACAACAAAAGTATCGTTAAACAATCAAGAATGCCGCACAGCAGGAACGTGTGTTTCTTCACGGATTCCTTTTTGTCCTCCTCGGCCAGGGTGACGATCTCCTCCGTGCCGATCAGTTCATCGATGGTGACGTGAAAATGCTTAGCTATGGTCTTCAGTGAATCGATGCTGGGATATCCTCTGCCGGATTCCCACTTGGAGACCGCCGTACGGGAGACATACAGTTTTTCCGCCAGTTCTTCCTGCGTCAGTCCCTCTTCTGCCCTTAGTTTCTGCAGTTTTTCATGAAATTCCATATATGCCCTCTCAAGCTTTTTTAACCGCGGTTTACCGGGTTTTAAGCCCCGGCACACATATTTTATAGCACAAAAACTCCGGCCAATATTCAGCCGCTTTTTAATTGAATAAAGCAAGAAAAGAAACAGTACTATGTCGTTCTTTTTTGTTGAAGGACCAGGTTGTGTCACCCAGGTCTATTAGGCGCTTCTATCCCTGAAGGATGACATTGGGCCCGTATATGAAGCCAGACATAGCACACAGGGCCAGCAAAGGTAAGAAATATTTATCCATACCACAAAAACCCTTTTTTGATAAAGGATACACTTCTGCCTTTTACACGTCTTATTATAATTGATAATTATATGATCATCAATGGCCTTTATGGTTAAAAGTAATATCCAGCATAGATACTTCTCCGCCTATACTCCTGTAAATATATCACTTCTCGCTGCAAAAGAGCTGCAAATGCAGGAATTTATCCTGTTAAAACAAGGATTTTATATGTTTTTTCCCAGATCTAACTTTTGTTTTTACAAAGGAAAGATCATGGCTTTTGCCATAAAAAAGGGAGCCAGATCGAAACAATTCAGATGAACTGTTTACGATTTCAGCTCCGTTTTTTAAAGGGCGGATACGCCCATAATACCGGCACTTCACTGCTTTGCTGCCGTGACAAGTTCCAGCAGTTCTTCATAGTCAAGTGAGCCTGACTGATTATAGGAAACGATTCCCTCCGGAGTGATGATCAGTGTCTGTGGAAGGACCGTTGAGATGTTCAATGCCTCCCCGAGGCTGCCGTCCTCGTCCACAGCAAAGGGAATTTGATAGGAAAAGCCGGAAAGATACTCTGACACATCCGTTGTTACGGGCTGGGCATGCAGGGCCAGGACTGAAACCTCTTCCGAGTGCTCCTGCTTAAGCCGGTCAAACCCCGGCAGCTCCTTGATACAGGGAGTACACCAAGTCGCCCAGATATTGATGACGACCACTTTCCCCCGTTGGTCCTGCAGATGGAAAACACGGCCATCCAGACATTCGGCTGTGAAATCCGGCAGCGCTTCTCCCACCGCTGTTCCCGGGGAGGCAGTCTCTTTTTTCGGCAGATTTACCCACACCAGCACCGCTGCCAGCACGGCAAGGGCAAAGGTCCAGAGAAGACGCTTTAACATTGGCTTCACTTCTGCTGCCCCCTTTCCGGCAGCGCCGGTCCGTGAAGGACTATCTTCCCTGCACAAAAAGAAATGGCTTTCTCAGGGCAGACATCTATGCAGTTCCCGCAGTGAACGCACTCACTGTCACCCACCTTAAGGATATCTGTCGGACAGGCCCGGACGCAGGCGCCGCAGTCAGTGCACCGAACAGGATCCACTTTAACGCCTAAAAGAGCGATCCGCGAGAACAGGCCATAAATAGCTCCCAGCGGGCAGAGAAAACGGCAGAAAGCCCGATATACAAACACACAGGCGGCCAATATCACTGCCATAAGGGAAAATTTCCACCAGAACAGACCACCGGCTAAAGCGCGCAGCTCACTGTTGGCAGGATGAAGCAACAAAAGTACGGCACCCTCCAATGTTCCTGCCGGGCAGATATACTTGCAGAAAGCCGGAAGCGGTACTCTTTTCAGCGCAAACCATACCGGGACCGCCAGTACAAAGACCAGCAGTATCATGTATTTCACCCGGCTTAACTTGCGGGTCAGTGAACTTTTTCTGACTTTTTTTGTGGGCAGCTTATGCAAAAGCTCCTGGATCAGCCCGAAGGGGCACAGATAGCCACAGATCACACGCCCTAAAAACAGCCCGAACAAAAGCAGCAGACCGACAACGTAAAACGCAGGCCGGTCGGCAGAGGAAGCCACTGCATTCTGAAGCGCTCCCAACGGACAGGCACTCACAGCCCCCGGGCAAGAATAGCAGTTAAGCCCCGGGACACAGATCTTTTTAAGCGGGCCGGTATAGATCTCTCCTTCGACGAAGCCTCTTAAGTGGGCATTATAGAGCAATGCCGAATAAAGCTGGATCAGCCGGCGGGTCAATGGGCGTTTCACACGATCAGTCAAGACCGATACACTCCGAGCAGATCTTGATCGCTTTGGCCAGCACATCCAGTGCTCCTCCGTTCATCACGCCCAAAACGATCAGCACCACCGCCACAGCAAAAAGCACCGCCCACAACACCTTTTTGCGTATCATTGTCATTCACCCACCTCCAGAAAAGGAATCCGGTAAAGTTCACCGAAAGACTCTGTGGTCCATTCAGTCTCCTCCTGTGCCAGTTTCCATCCGTCGGGGATCTTAACGATCTCCACGTGGTATTCATCCGGCGGGCCCACAAAGATGGCCTCACCCGTCGCTGTAGATGTGACAGGCGTGCAAGTCTTATCGGTACAGAAGTTTACAACAACACCCCCGATACCCACGTCTTGATCTTCATGAACTGCGTCATAGCACAAGACCGTATATTTACACTCACCCGGATCAACGTCCCCGCCGGTACCCTCATCAACGGTCTTCGCCGTGAGGTCTGTAGGGATCACTGTCCCGGCCGATGGTGTTTCAGACTCGGTGACAGGCGCTTTGGTCGTGCCATTCTTGCCTGATCCGCACCCTGTCAGACTAAAAAGCATAAAGGCAGCGATAAATAAAACGAAAAACCGTTTCATAAGGCTTCTCCTTTCAGCTTTTCTTTCCCATTACCTGTTTTTGTCTGAAAGACTTTATCTGCAGGAGTACGATGGGAATGTAGGTCGCGATGGGGATGCAGGCCCCGATGTATTTGTAATCCATCTGAAGCATATTGAAAATGCCGTGATAGATGGCTGCGAACGTCAGCAGCGCAAAAACTCCGGTGTAAAACAGCTTTTTCCTTTTGTTGATAAAACTGATGCCGAATCCTACGGAAAGGGTGCAGATGCCATGCATCAGCGCTGTGGCAAAGCCCCGGATCACCGCCCAGGTGATGGTGACTGAGCTGATATTCTGGATCAGGATAACAGCATTCTCAAACATCCCGAATCCTATGCCCAAAGCAAAGGCGATGAGCAAAACTGTATCCCGCTTATCAGAATAAACTTTTGCATAGAACAGGATCGGCAGGGCTTTAATGATCTCTTCGGTGATGGGTGTTATGACGGACGTCATATAGACCAGGTCATCAGCGAACAAGGGCAATAATAAGGCGTTCAGCTCAGATACGAAGAGACAGGCTATAATACCGATGATCATATAACCCATGACTAGTTTGGCCCGGCCGGGCAGCATCAGATACATTAAAACCAGGGGGGCCGTCACGCAGGTAAAAAGGATATATTCTAGATTGACCATTTTCTGATCCCCCTTTCCACCGATATTATGACAGCCGGAAGGATCAGGCCCATCAGGATGCCTATGATCAATGTCCCGACAGCCTGTTCTCGGCTTACTGTGATCATTTCCATCAGGCATAAAAGCTCAAAAATAAGAGCCAGCAGATTATAAGCCTTAAGACTTCTGATCACACCGTATTCCACATCAGGAAAGATAAGATGCTTCAGGTTGTAATAAGAGGCCAGGACTATGAGCAGCGAAATAAAGAGGGACGCGATCTTCACCAGTATCGGCTGACCGGCGAAAAGGAAAAACAAAACATAACAGACCCCTGTCAGAACCGAAACTGACAGCGGGATGATCCTGTACTTTCTGAATTCCTTCGAACCGTCATCGGCTATCCCGTCCATCAGGCCGAAGTTGGCGGAAAAGAAGAACATAAGGCTTCCTATCACGCCCAGCACCCCCAGATGGAACCGGTTGGCAAAATCACCGACCGTCAATATCCTGATCATCTGGTACAGCCTTCCGAAGGCCATACAGCCTACGGCAAAAGTGATCATCTGCGCATAAACAGCCGTGCGCGGCCGGAAAAACCGGACCGCGCCATAGATAAAGCCGGCTAAAGCACCGATGCAGGTAATGATGTTTGCGATCAAATAAATCTTCATATCATTTGTCACAACCCTTTTCTGAATATTTTATTAAAGAGTCCGTTGCTTTTTAAGATAGACCTCACCGGCCTCATAAGAGCTCTCCGGGAAACCATTGTGTGGTCTTCTAAAGGCATATATCCCCTATTATCTGTGGTCATTATAACAGACAACAGTTACAAAAGGGATACAAAACCGAGGGGCTTCTAAAAAAAGTAAAAAAGTATCCCTTTTGTAACTGTGTTATGCTAAAATACAGTTGATACGTGATGATCTTTCATCTGTAAAAGTACATCAGAAGATCCTTTTCAGGAATGATATAGATAATGCAGACAGCTAAAGTCTATGCCATATCACACTGAATTCAGAGGAGCGCTTTATGAAAAATAAGAAAATATGGATCACCGCAGCTTTTGTCATTCTGGCAGCCGCCGTCTTCACAGGAATACTCCTTCTCAGGCACAGCCGGGATAAGAAAACATCGGCCGATGAAACAAAAGACTTCAGCCAATATGAAGAAGCTGCCGAAAATGCCGGATTCAGCCTCCGGTATTCTGACCGGCTGAGCGGCTGGCCTATGACAGGATTTAAAGGCAGCAGCACTTCCATCACTGTCCTTTATGGAAACGCAGGCTATGTCAGAAAAACACTCATCTCAGAACAGGAAGATGATGCGGCAGAGGAAAACGCTACGATGGAAGAAACCTCAGAACACCTTATCAACGGTGTTACCGTATATTTCAATGGTGATGATGCCGCTGTGACACAGGCCCGCTGGACAGATAATGGCTTCGATTACCTGATCTGCATCGAAACCGTCAGTAAGGCTGTTGCTGCTGATGTAATGGAAGATTATGTACGGATGACCCGCTGAACCGGGCATGATTTCCACCGGCCTACCTGACGTCTGGATCCATATATCCTCCGGTGATGCTGCCGGCTTCATGTCAAATAACCGGTTTCACACATTTCGATCAGCCGGGGGGCTCCGCCCCCAGACTCAGGGCTATTATAACATATCAAAGATAACTATGTAAGAGGCAGTATAACTTCTGCCTCAAGTCTCAAAGGCATCATACTCATCATGACTTCTTTCGAAAACATATGATTTTCATTGACTGATCATGATAAAATATGATCAAAGAAAATGTTCGCGAGGTATTTTATGAAAGCGAAAATAGCTGCAATAAAAGAAAAACTAAAGCCTGTTTTAGATTTTTCCGCAGGCATGAATGAACGCCGGCTGACAGTTTATGCCAGCTCCGGCTGTTACTATCTGTTTATGTCCCTGGTCCCTATCATCATGGTGCTCTGCTGTCTGTTAAAGTATACCCCCTTCACCCAGAGTATGGTGACCGGATATGTGAATCAGTTCTTCCCGGATTCCGCTGCAGAAATCATAAACACCATTGTCTCCTCTATCTATTCTTCCGGATGGGCAGCTATGACCATATCCATCGTATTGACCCTGTATTCCGCCTCAGCTTCCATGAAAGCTCTTATGAAAGGGGTAGACGCCGCCAATGGCTTCACAAATAAGGATAATTTCATAAAGACCAGCATCCGGGCTGTCCTGTATATGCTGATCCTGATCGCTGCCTTACTGCTTTCCTTAGTGGTGCTGGTGTATGGCGGAAGGATCCTTAAACTGATCCAGAAGCGCCTGCCGGACTTCACCGGGTTAAACCTGATACTTTCGTCTTTAAGGTATCTTCTGCTGATCATTCCATTAGCACTCCTGTTTGCAGTGCTGTTCACCCTGATGCCTTCGGAAAAAGTCCGGTTTAAGGATCAGATCCCCGGGGCTGTACTCACCGCTTTTGTCTGGGTGATCTTTTCCTCTGTTTTTAACCTGTATGTCAATATTTCCAACAAATATGGGGCCTACGGTTACATCGGCACCCTGATGGCAGCTATGATGTGGATGTTCTATTGCCTGTACTTTTTGCTGATCGGTGCTTATTTTAACAGCTTTAGGATCGCAGGCATTTCCTCACCTTCCACATAAGCTTCCGGAGCTTCCACAAAGCCAAAAGACGCATACAGCTTCTTAGCAACTTCGTTTTCAGGTTCATAGGATAACCAGCAGAGTTCCGACGGACCACAGGGAAACGTTCTCACGAAGTCCAGCGCCAGCCGGAATGCCTGACGCCCATATCCTTTTCCCTGATTTTGATTCCAAAAGGAAAAGGCTTGATATCTCCCTGGGAAAGTGCTGCATAAGCATGGATGAGGCTCCTGTCATTTCTCGCGACAAACTCATCCTGTTCTTTCGTGACTCTCAGTTTACAGATTGTGTCATAATTATCCCAGGTTATTTTCTCCAGATGGATCTGTTCCGTACTCATCATAGTCCTCCTGTATTTCTGTTTTTTAATCCTCTTACCGTGAAAAATGAGCATAAAAATACCGCAGCAAAGCAGCTCCCGTTGTGGCTGCGTCCTGCGGTCTCCACTATCAGATGCCCTGGCTAAATCAAGGTTTATTTCACGAATACTGCCCTGCAAAACTCAACTGGCAGGGCAGTTTCAAGTATGCATCGATCACAATCAACTCTTTATTTGCCTAATTCCTTTTCTTTTCTATCATATAGGACTGCACGCCCTTTTTGCAGCCGTTTTTCTCATAGAACCCTTCTACTCCTGGCTGCGAGCCAAAATACAGCATAGTTGGTGTGTTGGCTTTTGCCAATTGAAGAAGGTTGCTTCCCACACCTTTATGCTGATATTCCGGAAGGACCAGCAATTCTGTGATGGTTCCGAAATAATAGCCGTCCGAAAGAATGCGCAGGCAGCCTATCAGCTTATCACCATCATAAGCCGTTATGTTCATTGTTTTGGATAAAGCCTTTTGTGTACGTTCCGCATCATAACTGCCTGGCCAGACCTGATTTACAAACGAAAGAAAGACTGATGCGTCCAGTTGTTTATCATCTACTCTATAATCCATTTTCCACCTCGATAAAACCTGATCTGGCGATATCTGAGAAGACGATCATGCAGGACGTAATAGCCCTCGCAAAGAACGAAAGTTTAAAGACTGTCCGCCAGGATCTGTACTTGTGTCAATTGACGCTTCATTTCTTCACTATTTTCTGCGCCCTTCTCTGTGGAAAAAGTATCCGAGGTCGATCCTGACTTCCTTGCGGCCAATATCATTGTTTGTATAACAGCAAGTATCAAAACCGATCAGTTCAAAGCCTTGATGAAGATAAAATCCGATGGCATTTGTATTGCATGATTGCGTCTCTAATATGATGGCACGCCTTTCCTGACGAAGAGCAACTTCCTTTGCTTTATCCATCAGTTTCTTTCCGATGCCTTTTCCTCGAAGCGCATCACTCACCCATAGCTCTGTGACCATGAGTCTGTTCGACCACTCTTCAGGACAGACTTCAATACAGGCTAACATATCACCG
>CACZSO010000228.1 GCA_902783795.1 uncultured Eubacteriales bacterium | reverse complement strand
TAATGCCGCTTTGGCATTTCTTTAAGCTTCCACTTTCTTACGATTATATGTATTCATGGCCGCATCCACGCCTTCCGTTATTGTCAGAACAACTGCATCTGCCGCATCGCGGATGGCTTCGTCTACTTTTGTGCGGTCCTCCATGGCAAACCGGCTGAGAACATAATCAGCCAGATCCTGGCCTTCCGGCCTGGCACCGACACCGATCCGGATCCTCAAAAACTGCTCCGAACCCAGTCTGTTTATAATATCCTTCATCCCGTTATGGCCGCCGGCGCTTCCCTGCTTGCGTATACGCAGCTGTCCCGGCTTCAGATCAATATCATCGTGGATCACGATCAGATTCGTCTCTTTTTCGATCTTAAAATATGCTGCCATTTCCTGCACGGGGCCACCGGAAAGATTCATGTAGGAAAGGGGTTTCATAAGTATGATCTTCCTGCCTTCTATGGTTCCCTTTCCGTACATGGCATTAAATTTAACGCCGCTCTGGGGAATATTATATTTCTGCACAAGGGTATCGATCACATCAAATCCCACGTTATGCCTTGTTCCTTCGTACTGTCTTCCCGGATTCCCCAGGCCGGCGATCAGAAACATTTTCTCTGTAGATAAAAAAGGAAGTTTCATAATTTCCACATCCTGGCGCATTTACTGCGCCATAAAGGTAGATATGAAAGACTTGTCTTTCATACTTGTTCTTAATTAAAATAAACCATTTCATCCTGCAGCGGTTCACAGTTGTCGATCTTTTCCGGATAAAGAACGATTCCGGGCTCACCCCTGTATTCGCGCCTTTTCTCGATTTTTGCCTTTGCAGTGACTTCTACCCACTGTCCGTTTTTTAGTTTGACACCACCCTTCTCCTGGCATATAAAGCCCAGGAAAGTAGTATCCTCCGCACAGCAGGTCATAGCGGTACGGCCGGGGATAAAAAAATTTTTCAGGATTCCCTGCGGTTTTTTCACACGCCCTTTGAACTTAAGGATTTTATCCTGATACTTTTCCGGATGATCCATGGCATCCACAAACCAGATCCCATAATCTTCCGGAGGTATTTCAACAATTGGCGCATTCATATCAAAAGGCATCTCGTCCTGGAAAATGTCTTCGATCTCCCCGGATTCGTTTTCAAAGATGACCTCTGTGCTTTGATTTGCGACCTTTATGGCACGGCGATAAGAAGCCAGCGGATCTCCCTGCCTGCAGCGGTTGAAAATGACCATATCGGAATTCCGGACCATATCCATGATCTGAGACTTCATATTATTCAGATATACCGGATAGGTTTCGGCATTCACGCAGGTAATCTGCTGTTCTATTCCCCACCCCTTCGGCAGTTCCATATTATAAAGCTTGCTGACAAGCCACATGCCATTGTATTCGATCACAACACGTTCCGGCATGTGCAGAATATCCAGAGTAGCCAGACGGTCCGGGGTAAAATCCTCTTCCCGTTCAATTACTTCCACTACTGTGTTGTAATACTTAGCAAGGTTTTCTACTTCGTATTCTTCTTCCCCTTCTTCACAGAGGATCAGGAGCGTCTTACCTTCGATCCGGAAATAATTCTGTTCCAGTGTAAAGCGCAGAAACTGAGTTTTTCCACTTTCAAGAAAACCTGTGATCAGATAAATAGGTGTAGTAATCTCATTCATTGATTTATCTCTCTCCCGGCACAGTACTGTGCCATCCGAACGGACATCCTGTCAATTTTGCAAAAGTTATCATGTAATCGTCTGCCGCCTGATGCGGTCAGAAGAAAAAGCAGGCAGGATGTTCCTTTATTTCATGACAGTTTCTCCTACCGGTGATTTACTGTACATGAAACAGCTCTGCCAGATTTGCCTCATTCAGTTTGGATCCGATCACGCAGAAGCGGCCGGTAAATTCGGGGGTGCCTTCTCTCAGGTCGGTCTCTTCCGGAACCATATCAAAATATGTCCAGGTCCCATCCTCCGCCTGAAGCATTCCCTTGGCTCTCAGGACAATACCGTATAGAGCTTCATCGGAGAGCGCATGGAGTATGTTCTCGATCTCCTCTCTCGAATATTTGCGAACGGTCTCTCTGCCCCAGCTGGTAAATACCTCATCTGCATGGTGATGATGATGACCGTGATGATCATGATGATGGTCGTGATCATGATGGTGTTCATGATCATGGTCTTCATGGTCATGATGGTGCTCATAGTCATGATCGTCGTGATCATGATGATGCTCATGCTCATGATCTTCATGGTCATGATCGTGATCGTCGTGGTCATGATGATGCTCATGCTCATGATCTTCATAGTCATGATCGTGATCGTCGTGGTCATGATGATGCTCATGGTCGTGACCGTCGTGATCGTGCTCATGCTCATGCTCGTGATCGTCGTGGTCATGATGATGTTCATGCTCATGATCGTGATGATGATGCTCTCCCGGTGCATGTACGTGTCCGCATTCCGGGCACACCTCTTCTTCTGCAAGAAGTTCTTCTTCAAGAGAAACCGGATGCTCCATTACTTCCAGCAGTTTCTTTCCGTCCAGCTGATCGATCGGTGTGGTGATCACAGCTGCTTTCTTGTTAATCTCTCTTACCAGGGAAAGCGCTTCCATTGTCTTCTCTTCGCTTATGATGTCTGTACGGGAGAGAACAATGGCCCCTGCATACTGAACCTGGTTGTTGAAAAATTCGCCAAAGTTGCGCATATACATTTTACACTTCTTGGCATCGACAACAGTGGTATAGCTGTTCAGGACAATGTCCACTTCTTCCTGAACTCCCTGCACGGCCTTAATAATATCGGAGAGCTTGCCGACTCCGGACGGCTCGATCAGAATACGGGCAGGATCAAACTGCTTCATGACTTCCTTTAAGGACTCTCCAAAATCCCCGACCAGAGAGCAGCAGATACATCCGGAATTCATTTCACGGATCTCAATACCTGCCTCTTTTAAGAATCCACCGTCTATTCCAATCTCTCCAAATTCATTTTCGATAAGAACGACCTGCTCTCCCTTAAAAGCATCCGCAAGAAGTTTTTTGATCAGGGTCGTTTTGCCCGCTCCCAGAAAACCGGAAATAATATCTATTTTTGCTGACATAAAAATACTCCTTTCTGTTATACTCGTGAACGCAATTAACTTCCGATTCAAAACTATACATTGAAAGTGCTTACTTGTTATACAGGATACATAACGGAAGTTAAATACGTTATTGAGTATAAATCACGAAATATGACCAGGAAGTTGTCCTCCCTGGTTGTACATGGGGCTTCAAACCGTCTTTTTGTATCCTGTTCTGCGGTTTTCCCCTCTATCCAATTTATACATCGTCGAACATTATCACACATTTTCCCGCAAAATGCAAGGGTTCATTTTACAAGTACAGGAGGCAGCGACAACCACTGGCCGAAACCTTCTGCCATATATTTTTGCGGATGTTCCGGAACATTTCTGCAACATAAAGCCCCTTTCTTCTACTGTATCAGAAGAAAGGGGCTTTCGGAATTATCATGTACGTTCAGAAAAAAATATATTATTCCTTCTCATAGACCAGATTCTCTCCGGTAAGGCCTACATACGCACCGTCTTTTACTTCCGGAGCTTCGGGATGAGCAAGAAGCCATTTGTTAGTTGCAAAAAGCATCTTATCCTCAAGGCTGTCCTTGCCGAAATCTTTGGCTTTGCCTACATTCGTCCCCTTGGGAAGGCCGACGATCATACGGAAAGGCACATCTTTTTCATAGCAGCAGGGTGCATAGTGAAGGGAAGTTCCATAAACCTCCACGCCAACTCCTTCCGGTACCAGAAAGGCCTTGATCGTAGATGTATCCAGCTTTCCATCGACAATATCCGACTGAAGGCCAAGGAGCAGAACCGCATCATTCGCCGCCACATTCAGCTCGCTGTTTCTGTGATATTCAAGACAATTCAGTTTGTTATTGGTTCCGTTGCAGTATCCGACCTGAATGGGAATACCGCCAAAACCTCTCTGCTCCAGTTCTTCAAAAACGGCGCAGTCCTCAAGTTCTTTCACGCCGGCAACATAAATAACACTGTCTGACGGCGCCGGCTGCTTTCTCAGAACATCCAGAAGCTCGGTAAAATCGTATCCCTCCATCACCTGGCCATAGGGACGGAATTCCTCATCAAATACACTATAAGTCTTCATGCTGAACCTCCTCGTCTAAAAATATAATTCTTTCCGGTAAAATTATATGCCCGTACATTATAAACGTCAATAAACAAAAATTCCGACTCCGTATCCTGCCAGCGGATAGGCAAAGCTGAACTCCCGGTTGTCGCATTCCTCAGCCTCTGCCTTATATACGGAGGTTTCTTTAAGAAGACCAGTTTCGTTCATGATCAGCTTATACTGTTTCTTCTTCGGAACACCGACCCGGTAATCCGGACGGTCAACAGGTGTAAAATTGACAACGACCAGAATATTATTCCTGTCATTTTCCGATTTGCGGACAAAACTGAAAATGCTCCGGTCCCCGTCATTTGCATTGATCCACTCAAATCCTGCAGGGTCATCATCCATTCCGTACATTGCCGGATATTTCTTATAAACCGTCAGAAGATCCCTGACAAAATCCTTCAGATTCCTGTGATCCTCCTCACCCAGCAGGTACCAGTCCAGTTCTCTTTCCTCGCTCCATTCCCGGAGCTGCCCGAAATCCTGTCCCATAAACAGAAGCTTTTTGCCGGGATGTGCAAACATAAATGTGTAGGCGGCTTTCAGATTGCGGAATTTGTCCGGCAGTTCTCCCGGCATCTTGTTCAGCATGGAGCACTTAAGATGAACCACTTCATCATGCGAAAGAACCAGTACATATTTTTCGCTGTACGCGTACATCATGGAAAATGTCATCCGGTTATGATTGAATTTGCGGAAATAGGGATCCAGCTTCATATATTCAAGGAAATCGTTCATCCAACCCATATTCCACTTAAAGGTAAATCCAAGTCCGTCATCTTCCGGTCTTGCTGTAACCTTGGGCCATG